>JAIXVM010000175.1 GCA_027482995.1 Hyphomonadaceae bacterium
CGATGTACAGCGGCAGGTTCCGCAATTCGGCGGTTGCTTCCGACAGGCGCTCGAAGTCCGCCTTCGACAGCTTGCCCTGCCGGATGTCGTGCGAGTTGATGCCCGTCCGCTCCGCCAGGATACGCGTCGCCAGCTGCTCGCTCGACATCTCCAGCGAGAAGAAGGCGACGATACCGCCATCGATGGTCTTGCGCGATCCGTCTTCCTGCGTCTCGTACCGATAAGCCGCGGCCGCATTGTACGCGATGTTGGTCGCAAGCGACGTCTTCCCCATCGACGGACGACCCGCGAGGATGAGAAGGTCCGAGCGGTGAAAGCCGCCGAGCTGCTCATCAAGATCCCGCAGCGCGGTCGGGATGCCGGCGATCTTGCCGCCGCGTTTGAACGCCGCCTCCGCGTTCAGCAGCGACTCGGCCATCGCTTCGGCAAAGCTGGAAAAGCCGCGCTCCGAACTGCCGCGCTCGGCCAGTTCGAACAACGCGCGTTCGGCCTTGTTGATCAGGCTCGATCCTGTGTCTTCGTCCTCCGGCGTCAGCGATTGCGACTGGATGCCTGCGCCGACCCGGATCAGTTCGCGCCGGATCGCGAGGTCGCGGATGATGCGCGCATAATCCTTCACTTCCGGCCCGAAGGCGGCGGCGTCCAGCAGGTCGACCAGATACTTGCCGCCGCCGATTTCGGTCAGCTTTTCCTTCTGCTCGAAATGCTCGCGCAGCGTCACGCCATCGGCCACCCGGCCGGTCTGGATCATGTTTGACGAGACTTCGTAGAGCAGCTGGTGCGCCGGTGCATAAAAGTCGCCCGGCCGCAGGATGTCGGCGATGTACTGGTACACGTTGTTGTCGAACAGCACCGCGCCCAGCACGGCGGCTTCGGCGGCGAGGTTATGCGGGGAAACAACGGGGGTGTGGCTGGTCGTTTGCTGCGTCATGCCGCTATTTTACCCCAACGGCGCGAGATTGGCGCGGACGGAATCCGCGTTTTCCCGAAACGAATCACAAGAAAAAAGCCGCGATCCTTTCGGGCCGCGGCCTTTGTTCGTTGGGGCAGGGACGAGGCTTACTCGTCGTCGCCGGCCGGGCCGCGTTCGGCAGCCGCTTCGGCGAGTTCGCCCGCCTGTTCGGCAGCAAACGCCGCGTTGGCCGCTTGCAGGGCTTCAGCGATGTTCTCGCCTTTCGCCTGGCGTTCAGCTTCTTCCGGCGAACGGGCGACGTTGACCTGAACCTTCACGGCGACTTCGGCGTGCAGGCGGATCGAGACGTCGAACAGGCCGATCGACTTGATCGGCTTGTCGAGACGCACGCCGCTGCGGGGCACCTGGTGGCCAGACGCTTCAGCCGCGTCGGCCACGTCACGCGCGGAGACCGACCCGTAAAGCTGACCGGTTTCGCCGGCCTGACGGATCAGCACGAAGACGGCGCCTTCGAGCTTTTCAGCATCGCTCTTGGCCGCGTCGCGGGCCGCTGCGTTGCGGGCCTCGATCGCTTCACGCTCGTGTTCGAAGCGCTTGCGGTTGCGGTCATTGGCGACCAGCGCCTTGCCCTGCGGGATCAGGAAGTTGCGCGCAAAGCCGTTCTTGACGCGGACTTCGTCGCCGATCTTGCCGAGCCGTTCGATGCGCTCAAGGAGGATAACTTGCATGGGTCTCTCCTTACTTCACTTCAAACGGGATGAGCGCCAGCATGCGGGCGCGCTTGATCGCCTGGGCCAGCTTGCGCTGGTTTTTCAGGTTCACGGCGGTGATGCGGCTCGGCACGATCTTCCCTTTTTCGGAGATGTAGCGCTGCAGCATCTTGACGTCTTTGTAGTCGATTTCCTGCGCGTGCTCACCCGTGAACGGGTCCACCTTGCGGCGGCGTCCGAACGGACGGCGGGCCGGAATGTTCGTGATGTTGATTTTCTGTGCCATCGGATCTGTTCCTCTCCCTTAGTCGCGCGGACGGCGCTCTTTGCGCGACAGAACCGGTGACGGCTCGTCGGACAGCGTTTCGACGCGGACGGTCAGGTAACGCATCACGTCTTCCGAGATGCGCTGGCGGCGTTCAAGTTCGTGGATCGCTTCAGCCGGCCCATCGATGTTGATGAGCGAGTAGTGGCCCTTGCGCTGTTTCTTGATCGGGTAGGCGAGGCTGCGAAGGCCCCAGTATTCGGTCTTGCCGACTTTTGCGCCTTTTTCGGTGAGGAAGGTGCTCATTTCTTCAATGAACGTATCCACCTGCGCCGGCGAAATGTCAGGTCGTGTAATCACGACGTGTTCGTACAGTGCCATGTTTTCATTCCCAAAATTCGAAGATGCGGCGCTGGCGGGCGGGAGACCCGGACCAGCGATGGCCCCTCTTTTTCCGGCTCATTCCGGGGACTTGAGGACCGCATCTTGCTGCGAAGAGCGGTCTAAAGCCCATCTGGCCACAGATTTCAAGCGCTTGCATGCCGGGAGGGCGCGCTTTAGCACGGCCAAAACTAAAGGGAGGCCGGGTCGCCAATGACGCTCGCATTCATCTTTCCGGGCCAGGGCAGCCAGGAAATCGGCATGGGCCGCGCGCTCGCCGAGGCCTTTCCGGCCGCAAAGGCTGTGTTCGAGGAAGTCGACGCCGCCCTCGGCCAGAACCTGTCCGGCCTGATGTGGGGCGGTGATCTCGCCGAACTGACGCTCACCTCCAACGCCCAGCCCGCCCTGATGGCGCACTCTGTAGCCGCCTACCGCGCCCTTGAGGCAAACTGCGGCATCACCGTGAAAGACGCCGCCTTCGTCGCCGGCCATTCCCTTGGCGAATACTCCGCGCTCGCCGCAGCCGGATCGATCAGCCTCGCCGACACCGCCCGCCTCCTGCGCATCCGCGGCAACGCCATGCAGTCCGCCGTCAAGCCGGGTGAGGGCGCCATGGCGGCCCTTCTCGGCGCCGAGGTGGATCAGGCCGAAGCTGCCTGCGCCGCCGGCCGTGCCACGGGCGGCGCCTGCGAGATCGCCAACGACAACGCGCCCGGCCAGCTCGTCATCTCGGGCACCAAGCCAGCCATCGACGCCGCCGTCGCCTGGTCGCAGGCCAACGGCGTCAAGAAGGCGATGGCGCTCAACGTCTCTGCGCCCTTCCACTGCTCGCTTATGCAGCCCGCTGCGGACGCCATGGCCGACGCCCTCGCGAAGACCACCATCCACGCCCCCGGCGCACCCCTCGTCGCCAACGTCTCAGCGAGCGCCGTGACCGATCCGGAAACGATCCGCCAGAACCTCGTCAAACAGGTCACCGGCCGTGTCCGCTGGACCGAGTCCGTCCAGTTCATGGTGGCGCAAGGCGTGACGATGACCGCCGAGACCGGCAATGGCAAAGTGCTCACCGTCATGCAGCGCCGCATCGAGAAATCCCTGAACGGCTTCACCCTCGGCAATCCAGAGGACCTCGAAGCCTTCGCCAAAGCTCTCAAAGGATAAATCCCATGTTCGACCTCACCGGCCGCACGGCCCTCGTCACCGGCGCCTCGGGCGGCATTGGCCGCGCCATCGCCCAGGCCTTGTCCGAAGCCGGCGCCAAGGTCGCCCTGTCGGGCACACGCGAGGCGGTCCTTCAAGAAGTCGCCGCCACCCTGAAAGGCGAGTCCGCGATCGTGCCGTGCAACCTGTCTGACCCCGCCGCCGTTGATGCGCTCGTCGGCCAGGCCGAAGCCGCCCTCGGCCCGCTCGACATCCTCGTGGCGAACGCCGGCATCACGAAGGACAAGCTGCTGATCCAGATGAAGGACGAGGACTGGAACGACGTCATCAACGTCAATCTCGGCTCCTATTTTCGGCTCTCCAAGACCGTCGTCCGAGGCATGATGAAGCGCCGCCATGGCCGTATCATCGGGATCACCTCGATCGTTGGCGTCACCGGAAACCCCGGTCAGACGAATTATTGCGCGTCCAAGGCCGGCATGATCGGCTTCACGAAATCGTTAGCCCAGGAGGTCGCCAGCCGGGGAATCACCGCCAACACGATCGCCCCCGGTTTCATCGAATCGCCCATGACCGACGGGCTCCCGGACGCGCAGAAAGCGGCCCTTCTGGGGCAAATTCCCACCGGTCGGCTGGGGCAGGGCGGAGACATTGCCGCGGCCGCAGTGTACCTTGCTTCCAACGAAGCGGCCTACGTTACGGGCCAGACCCTGCATGTAAACGGCGGCATGGCGATGATCTGACCCTGCGCAGTCCCTATTGAGACAAGGGCTTGGCGCTGTCGTAAAGTGTGTGCTAGGCGCAACACAATGGTTCAAACCAACCAGTCCTCAGTGATAATCCGGAGAGGTATTCATGTCCGACGTTCTTGAGCGCGTGAAAAAAATTGTCGTCGAGAATCTCGACGTGGAAGCTGACAAAGTCATCGAGAGCGCGAGCTTCATCGACGACCTCGGTGCGGACTCCCTGGACCTCGTCGAGCTGGTCATGGCTTTCGAGGAAGAGTTCAACATCGAAATCCCCGATGACGTGCAGGAGTCGATCCGCTCGGTCGGCGATGCCGTGACCCACATCAAGGCGCACATTTAAGGCGATCTGTCCTAAATGTCCGAACGCCGCGTCGTCATCACAGGCATTGGTATCGTGTCCCCGCTTGCGATGGGGCGCGAAGCCACGTGGGAGCGCCTGATCGCCGGTAAGTCCGGCGCAGGTCCCATCGACAAGTTCGATGCCTCCGATCTGCCCTGCAAGATCGCGTTCCAGGTGCCTTATGCATCCGGGCGCGGCGGCGGCGCAGGCGATCCGCATGCCTTTGATCCCGACAAGTTCGTCACGGCCAAGGAACAGCGGCGCACGGACGAGTTCATCGTCTATGCCATCGCGGCCGCTGACGAGGCGCTCGAAGACGCCAACTGGAAACCCGAAACGGATGAAGACCAGGAACGCACAGGCGTCCTGATCGGCTCGGGCATCGGCGGTCTCGAGACGATCTACGAGACCGCGATCATCCTGCACGAGCAGGGCCCTCGCAAGGTCAGCCCGTTCTTCATTCCGGCTTCGCTGATCAACCTCGCCTCCGGTCAGGTCTCGATCCGCCACGGCCTCAAGGGCCCGAACCACTCGGTCGTCACCGCCTGCGCCACCGGCGCGCATGCCATCGGCGACTCGGCACGGCTGATCAAATACGGCGATGCCGACATCATGGTGGCCGGCGGCGCCGAAGCCGTCATCGGCCGTCTCGGCATCGCGGGCTTCTGCGCGGCCAAGGCGATGTCCACCGGCTTCAACGACACGCCGGAAAAAGCCTCGCGTCCCTATGACAAGGACCGCGACGGGTTCGTGATGGGCGAAGGCGCGGCCATCCTCATCCTCGAGGAATACGAGCACGCAAAGAAGCGCGGCGCCAAGATGTATGCCGAAGTTGTCGGCTACGGCCTGACGGGCGATGCCTATCACATCACCGCCCCGGCCGAAGGCTCCGAAGGCGGCTTCCGCGCCATGAAGATGGCGCTGAAGAATGCCGGCATCGACCCGACCGAGATCGACTACGTGAATGCCCACGGCACCTCGACGCCAAAAGGCGACGAAGGCGAAGCCGGCGCCGTTGAGCGCACCTTCGGCGATCACGCCAAGAACCTTTCGATGTCGTCCACCAAATCCGCCGTCGGCCACCTGCTCGGCGCAGCTGGCGCGATCGAAGCCGCCTTCTGCGCGCTGGCGATCCGCGATCAGGTGATGCCGCCGACCCTGAACCTCGACAATCCGAGCTTCGAGACGGTCATCGACCTGATCCCCCACAAGGCCAAGAAAGGCCGCGTGCGCGCCGCGATGTCGAACAGCTTCGGCTTTGGCGGCACCAACGCCTCACTGATTATCCGGGAAGTCACCTGACATCGCGGCTGCCCGGCTTACGGTGGGCAGATATGAGTGCGCACGGCGCATTTCCGGGCCGGGCGGGGCACGGTAAAAGGACACCCAGTGTCCGGCAGAGGAGGCCCTCATGCGATTCCTGAAAGCGCTGTTCGTCTGGACGTTCATGCTGGCCTTGCTCGCCGCAGCGGGCGCCGCCGGGGGCTGGTTCTGGTACAATCAGGAAATCGCGCGCCCTGGCCCGCTCGCCCGCGAGGCGGTGATCCAGGTCGAGCCCGGTGAAACGCTGTCCGGCGTTGCCCAGCGCCTCGAACGCGAAGGCATCATCCGCGACGCTCGCCTGATGCAGCTCAAGTCCCGCATTGAGGGGACCGAACTCGACATCAAGTCCGGCGAATACATCGTCGAGCCGCAGGCCAGCCTCAACGAAGTGCTCAGCATACTGATCGAAGGGCGCGCCGTCCTCTACAGCATCCTGCTGAAGGAAGGCCTGACCACCCAGCAGATGCTGAGGGAAATCGAGGCGAACGAGCATCTCTCCGGCCCGATGCCGGACCCGGCGCCGCCCGAAGGTTCACTGCTCCCGGACACCTACATGTTCCATAAAGGCATGACGCGCGTCGAGCTGGTCGAAAAGATCATGGCCGCGCAAACGCAGGTCATCGAGGAACTCTGGCCCAGCCGCCAGGAAAACCTTCCATTTGATACGCCGGAGGAAGCCATCATCCTCGCCTCGGTCGTCGAAAAGGAATCCGGCAAGCCCGAAGACCGTGACCTCGTCGCCGGCCTCTTCGTGGGGCGCCTTCGCAACGGCATGCGCCTGCAAAGTGACCCCACCATCGTCTATGGAATCTCGAAGGGTGAACCGCTCTATAATAGCAAGGGCGAACGCCGCACGCTGCTGCGCTCCGAGATCGACCGCCACACCGAGTGGAACACCTACCAGGTGGACGGCCTGCCGATCACCGCGATCGCCAATCCTGGCCGCGACTCCATCGCCGCTGTGCTCAATCCTCCGGAGACGGACTATGTCTTCTTCGTCGCCGAGTGCAAGGACGGCGTGATCACCGGCGAACACGTCTTCAGCAAGACGAATGCCGAGCATGAACGCGCCGTCGCTGCCTACCGCGAGTGCGAGCGCAAGGAAATCGAGCGGGAGCGCGCGAACTGATGGGCGTCCTGTCCGGCATGACCGGCTTTGCCCGCGTGACCGGGGAAGAAAGCTGGGGCGCCTGGGCCTGGGAAGCCAAGAGCGTCAATGGCCGCTCGCTGGATGTTCGCGTCAGTGTCCCGCCAGGTTTCGAAGCGCTGGAACGCGATATCAAGGCGCAAGCCAGCGAACGGTTCAATCGTGGCTCCCTGCAGGTCAGCCTGCGGATCGATCTCGCTTCCGGCACGGGCGGCGTGGTGATCGACCACGCGCTGCTGGACGCGCTGGTCGACGCTGCCCGGGCGGCCGTTGGCACGCAGCCCACACCCGAAGCCGTCGCCACGCTGATGACCATCAAGGGCGTGGTCGAAACCACAGGCGCCTCACTGCGCGACTTTGCGTCGAACGAGGCCGCAATGACCGTGCTGATGGCGGGCGCCCGGGAAACGATCCGTCAGCTGGCGGAGGGCCGCCTCGCAGAAGGCGCGGACCTGAAAACCCTTCTGTCCGCACATCTGGACGAGATCAGTGCCCGGTCGACCGAAGCCGCCGAATTCGCCGCAGGCCAACCGGCCCTGATCAAGGCGAAGCTCCAGAAACAGCTGGACGAACTCGACCGGGAAGGCCGGGTCGATGCCGAGCGCTTCGCGGTCGAAGCCGCTCTCAGCGCCGCCCGCGCCGACGTGCGTGAGGAGCTCGACCGCCTCGCCGCCCATATCCGCACCGGCCGAGACCTGCTCACCGCCGGTTTTCCCGCCGGCCGCAAACTCGATTTCCTCGCCCAAGAACTCAACCGCGAGACCAATACGCTCTGCTCGAAATCCGTCAGCGCCGATTTGACGAATGTGGGACTCAGCCTCAAAGGGTTGATTGACCAGTTCAAGGAGCAATCGGCCAATGTCGAATAGCGGACATCCCAAGGACCACGGGCGCCGCCGCGGCCTGATGCTCGTCCTGTCGAGCCCGTCCGGCGCCGGTAAGACGACAATGGCCAAGATGCTGCTCGAAGAGTTTCCGGACGTGAAGCTGTCGGTTTCGGCGACCACGCGCGCACGCCGCCCGAACGAAGTCGATGGCAAGGATTACTGGTTCAAGACCGAAGCGGAATTCCAGGCGATGATCCGCCGCGGCGAGTTCCTCGAATGGGCCCACGTCTTTGACAAATACTACGGCACGCCCAAGGCCGACACGGTCGCCCGCCTCGATGCCGGTGAGGACGTCCTGTTCGATGTGGACTGGCAGGGCGCAGACGCGCTCCACGACCAGATGCCGAACGATGTCGTCTCGGTCTTCATCCTGCCGCCCAGCATCGTTGCGCTGGAAGAACGCCTCGCCAATCGCCCGGGCTCCAACCCGGAGATGGTCGCGCGCCGCATGGTCGATGCCAAGCGCGAGATCATGCACTGGCGGCGCTACGACTACGTGATCGTCAACGAAGACCTCGCCGTCGCCTATCAGCGCTTGAAGCGCATCCTGCTCACCGAGCGCCTCAAACGCCTGCGTCAGCTCGACCTGGAAGACCACGTCCGCAGCCTGCTCGGCGAAGGCTAGGCGAGGCTTTCGGCCAGCTTGCGGAATTCCGCCTGTGTCAGCGTCTCCGCCCGCGCCGTCGGATCGATGCCGCAATCCATCAGCCAGACTTCCGCCTTCAGGCCGCGCTTCTTCGCGAACGGCTTCAGCGCCGCGCGCAGCATTTTCCGCCGCTGGCCAAACGCCGCGCCCGCGACCTGCTCGAGCAGTTCAATGTGTGCGAAGCGCTTCTCCGGCGGCAGCGGTTCGAACACGGCCACCGCGCTGTCCACCTTCGGCGGCGGGCTGAACGCGCCCGGCGGCAGGGTGAATGAGATGTACGGCCGCGTCACCGCCTGCGCCAGAACCGCCAATCGTCCGTAGGCGTCCGTATCGGGCTTGGCGCAGATCCGCTCGGCCACTTCCTTCTGGAACATCAGCGCCATCTCGCCGCGCCAGTCGCCCGCCTTCAGCCAATCAACCAGCAGAGGCGTTCCGACATTGTACGGAAGGTTCGCGATGATCATCGCGGGGCCGCCGCGCGCGCCCGCTTCGTCCAGCGCCTTCTCCCAGCGCACCTTGCGTGCATCTTTCGCGAGCACGGTCAGCTGCCCGCTCGCCGCCTCCGGCCAGCTCAGCAGCGCCTCCGAGAACCTCGCGTCGGTCTCCACCGCGATCAGTTTGGCTGGCCCCTCATTGAGGATCGCGCGCGTCAGCCCGCCGGGGCCCGGGCCGACCTCGATCACCGTGCGTCCCTTCGGCGAGCCTGCCGCATTGGCCGCGCGCTTCAGGATCGAGGGGTCGAACAGGAAATGCTGGCCGAGTGATTTGCGCGCGGGCGCGTCGGTGAGGGCAGGGTGCGGATCGGTCACGCGAAGGCTTTCCGGCGGTTGAGGGCAAAGGTGGCGGCAAGGCGGATCGCGGCGATCAGGCTGTCGGGGCGGCACGTGCCGCTCGCCGCCGCGTCATACGCCGTGCCATGGTCAGGGCTGGTGCGCACGATCGGCAGGCCGAGTGTCGAATTCCCCCCACCCCAAAGATCCAGCGTCTTCACCGGGATCAGGCCCTGATCATGCGTCATCGCGATCACGGCGTCATGGGCGCCGGACAGCGCTTCGGCAAACACGGTATCGCCGGGCCGCGCATCCGAGATCGCAATACCCTCCGCACGCAGACGGTTCGCCGCCGGATTGATGATGTCGAGCTCCTCGCGGCCGATCGCGCCGCCTTCGCCTGCATGCGGGTTGAGGCCTGAGAAGGCGATGCGCGGGGCGGCAATGCCGAAATCCCGCACCAGCGCCGCATGCACCACCCGCGCGGTCCGCTCCAGCCGTCCATCGCCCAGCACGCCGGAAACCTCGGCGAGCGGCATGTGGATCGTCGCCAGCGCAACGCGCAATCCGCCGCCCGTCAGCAACATCACCGGGCTGGCCGCATGCCCGGCCGCTTCGCACAAGTGCGCCACAAACTCCGTATGCCCCGGAAACCTGAAGCCGCGGTCATACAGCAGGGCCTTGTTGATCGGATTGGTCACGACCCCCGAAGCGCGCCCGGCCAACGCATCCGCCACCGCTATTTCGATGGCGCGGATGATCGCCGGCGCGGCGTCCGCATCCGGCCGCCCCGGCACGATCTCCGGCACGCCGCCCAGCGCCATCACCGGCAGCGCATTGGAGAAAACCCTGAGCGCTTCATCCGGCGACTGGATCACCTGCACCGGCACACTTGGAATCAGCTCCGGCGCGCCGATCAGATAGAAGCCAAGCCCCGGCTCACCGCGCAGCGCGCTCCACGCCGCCGCCGTGATTGCGGGGCCGCAACCGGCCGGGTCGCCCATTGTCAGGGCCAGGGGAAGGTGGGGGGCTTGGGTCACCCCGGCGATGTCGCGCCAATCTGCCCTTCAGGCAAGCGCATTTCGCGCCTTCTAGCGGTAGATGATCGTCGCATCCCGCCGAGAATTGCGCAGTTCGCGCTCCGAGATCATGTTCAGCTCACGCGCCTTGATCGAGTTCTTGAGGTCCTCTTTCGAGGGCAGCGCCTCGGCGCCGTCTTCGCGCCGGCAGACATACATCACAGCGAGGCCGCCGCCGACCGCGAACACTTCCGTCGGCTTGCCCACTTCCGTGGCCAGCACGAGATCGCGCCCTTCCGGGCCAAGCTCGACGATGTCGATATCGGTCAGGTCCTGCGCGCGCAGGGCGCTGCGGGAGTTGGCGACCGAATTGACGTCCGCGCACGTCTTGATGCGTGACATGGCTTCCGTGAGCGTTTCTTCCTTCGCGTCCGTTGTGACGAGGCGCTTCAGGTCGACTTTCGTCGTCGGCTGGCTCGGCTCGCGCTTGGCGCTGACCTGCAGGATGTAAACGCCGCTTTCGACCTCGACCGGCTTCAGCAGGGCAGGCACGGTGGGCGAGGCGAGCACGGCGGCCGACAGCGCATCCGGCATGTCATCCGCTGTCACCCAGCCCATGTCGCCGCCCGTCGCGGCCGTCGGCGCCGACGAGATGCGCTGCGCGGCGACGCGGAAGTCGGCGCCCTGGTTCAGCTGTGCGATGATGGAATCCGCTGCCTTCAGGGCCTCGACCCGCGTCTCCGGGTCTGGCGCATAGAGGAAGATTTCGCTGACGCGGAACTGGGTCTTCTTGGACGCCGTGCGCAGGCGGTTCATCTGGTCATCGACCTGGCTTTCCGACACCCGGATGCGCGAGCCGTAAAGACCGCTCATCAGCCGGTTCCACGCGATATCCGCACGGATCTGTTCTTCAAGGCTCACCGGGTTCACGCCCGCAGATTGCAGTTGCTGGCGCAGGCCCTCGGCCCCAACGCCCGACTCGGTCGCCATGTCGCTCATCTGCGCGTCGATTTCGGCCGGCTCGACCTTCACTTCAAACTCGGCCACCCGGTCCAGCTGCAGCCGCTCGTCGATCAGCTGCTCGAGCGCCTGCCCGGTGATCTGCTGGACCTGCTCCTGAGACGGTGCCTGGCGGCCGAGCGTCAGCAGCAGAAGACGGGCGCGCTGGCGCACATCGGAATAGGAAATCGGCTTGTCATTGACGATGGCGGCGATGCCTTCGAGCTGCAGACGGTTTTCTTCCGCCGCCTGGGCGAGGGCGACCGGCGCGCTCATGGCCACCAGGGCTGCCATCATCACTGCACGTAACATTCACGTCCTCCGTGGAATTTTCTCGTCGCGGGAGCCGTTTAGCCGCTTCGCGCAGACCTTACAAATCCCGGCTAGCGGCGCAACGCACCAGCACAGTAACCCGCGTGGCTATTGCAGGTTCATCTTGGGCCACACCGATCAATCGAACTCGTTGGATCCAAAATTACCCAAAGATTTCAAGGTAAAGCGGAACTGGAAGTTCTCAGATGGCCCAAGTGTCCGGTCGGTCTGTTCGTTTCGGCTGTAAACCAGTTCGAAGCGCGAACAGGGGTCCGAGAAAGCGAGGCCGATCTCCTGCCTTGCGTTCAGGTTGCCGGCGATATCGCGCAGCTGGCTGAAGATGACCGAGTAATTGTCGGTCACCTGCACTTCGCCCTGAAGGAATACGCCCTCATCCGGCACGCCCAGCGGGCTGATTCGCTCGTTGATGTTGTAATACTGGGCCACGGCCCGAAACCGTTTC
>JAIXVM010000239.1 GCA_027482995.1 Hyphomonadaceae bacterium
CCGATGCCATCGTCGCGCCGATCGCCGTCGCGCGGTGCGATCTTGATTTGTACATCGCCAATGGGGTTGCGCCCTATCCCGGCCCGTTTGCGTTCGGACATGAAACGGTGGCCCGCGTCGTCGAGGCAGGTCCCGCGTCCGGCGTCACGCCGGGCGATATCGTCATCGTGCCGTTCCAGCTGTCCTGCGGGCGTTGCCGCAACTGCCAGCGCGGCCAGACGAACGCCTGCGAAGCCTATCCCTTCGGCGCCGCTTACGGCTTGAAGCCCACATCGAAGACCGAATTCGGCGGCGCGCTGTCGGATCTCATGTATGTACCGTATGCGGACCATATGCTGGTGCCCCTCCCCGACAGCATTGATCCGGTCGCCGCCGCCAGCCTGTCGGACAATATCGCCGATGGCTGGCGCGGGGTGGCGGGGCCGCTGCAACAGCGTCCCGGCGCGAACGTCCTCGTCGTCGGCGGCCTCGCCCGGAGCGTCGGGCTCTATGCGGCGGGCGCCGCCGTGGCCCTCGGGGCCGGCCGGGTGCTCTATCTGGATGATGACGCGCATCGCCGCGCCGCGGCCGAAGCCACGGGCGCCGTGGCAGAGCCCCTCGCCCTCGCGGAGGGGCGCCAAGCGGCGGAACAGTTCGAAGTCGTCGTCGAGGCGGCGGGAACAACCGAGGCACTCGGCTTCGCCGTCAATTCCTGCGCGCCGAACGGCTTCCTGACCGGCCTGTCCATCCATTTCGGCAACAAGACGCCGATGCCGCTGACGGCGGCCTACTACAAGGGCCTGACTTTCCACACGAGCCGGGTCCACTCCCGCGCGACCTTTCCGGACGCCCTCGCCTGCATGGCGTGCGGCAAGTTCCACCCCGAACGGGTGACCAGCCGGGTCGTCCCCTTCGCCGAGGCCGGGGATGCAATGACCGATCCCGGCCCCAAGATCGTGTTCACGCGGCAAGGTGCGGGTTGACTTGGGCCTGCCAACTCGTCAATAAGCCCGGTTTCCGGTTTCAACCCCATTCGAGAAGGGCCGTCCCATGGCCAAACCCGCCACGATCAAAATCCGCCTGAATTCCACGGCAGATACGGGCTTTTTCTATGTGACGAAGAAGAACCCGCGCACCATGACTGAGAAGATGGTGAAGCGGAAGTATGACCCGGTCGCCAAAAAGCACGTCGACTTCAAAGAAGGCAAGATCAAGTAAGATCCTGTTTCTCTTGCTGAATTTTGGAAACCCGCGCGTCACCCGCGCGGGTTTTCGCGTTTCAGGGGGTGCGCGCCGGTTCGTCGGCGCTGTCCTGCAGGTAGCGGATCTTGCGCAGCTGCGGGAACACGAAGGCTGACGCCGCCGCGATTCCGACGGCCGCAAAGCCGCCGGAGACCACCGTGACGACCGGGCCGAGGAAAGCCGCCATGAACCCGGCCCGTGCCTCGCCGAGCTCGTTGGAGGCGCCGACAAAGATGGAATTGACCGCGTTGACCCGCCCCCGGACGTCGTCCGGCGTCCAGAGCTGCAGGATGATCTCGCGCACATAGACCGACACCATGTCGAAGGCGCCGATGCACATCAGGGCGAGGATCGACAGCCAGGCGATCGTCGAAGCGCCGAACACCGCCGTGGCGAGGCCGAACAGGGCGACGAAGGCCAGCAGGATCCATCCGGCATGGTCACGGATCGGGAAAGCGGTGATCAGCGCAATCGCGATCACCGCACCGATCCCGGGCGCGGCCCGCAGGAGGCCGAGGCCGGTTTCGCCGACATCCAGCACATCGCGCGCATAGACCGGCATCAGGGCGACAGCGCCGCCGAGCAGGACCGCGAACAGGTCCAGCGAAATGGCGCCGAGCACGATCTTCTGTTTCCAGATGTATCCGAAGCCGCCGAGGATGCTGGCCATTGTCGGCCTCTCCCGTGTGACCTGCTGGTCCGGCTTCGGGATCGAGAAGATCAGCACGATGGCGACCGCGTAGACGCAGACGGCGGTGGCATAGGGAATGTGGGGGGCGAGGCCGTACAGCAGCGAGCCGCCGACCGGGCCGGCGATCGTCGCCACCTGCCAGGCCGAGGTGACCCAGCCGACCGCGTTGGGGAAATCTTCCCGCGGCACGATGTTGACGACGAGGCTGGACGAGGCGGGGCCGTAGAAGGCCCGCGCCGTGCCGAACAGGGTGAGGATCGCCAGGATCAGCACCGGTTCAAACCGGTCGTTCAGGACGAGATAGAGGATCGAGGCGGCGCAGCTGAGGAAGACCAGCGCCGCGCAGCCCATCACCATCCGGCGCCCGAGACGGTCGGCGGCGTTGCCGGTCACGAGGACCAGCGCCACGGCGGGAAGGAATTGCACAAGCCCGATCCAGCCGAGCAGCGCCGGGTCGCGCGTCACGTCATACATCTGCCAGGCGACGGCGACCGAGACGAACTGGAAGCCGAGCGAGGTGAGGAAACGCGAGAGCAGGTAACGCCGGTAGGACGAGTGCCGGAAAGCGGAGAAGCGAGCGTTCATCAATACCGGTCCCGACACGACTGCTACCGGCTGTCGCGCGCAGCCGCAGCGGTGTCAATCAGGCGGCGATGGTCTGGACCCGGTTACGGCCGGCGGACTTGGCCTGGTAGAGCGCCGTATCGGCGCGGTTCAGCAGTTCCGCCATGGTGTCATGCGGGCCCAGAAGGCTGGAGACCCCGGCACTGATGGTGACGCCAACCTGGCGCGAATTGCCCAGCACGCTGAACTCGCCAGCGGCCACGGCGCGGCGGACGCGCTCGGCGGCGGCGAAGGCCAGGTCGCCCGCCGTTTCCGGCAGGATCACGAGGAATTCCTCGCCGCCCGGCCGGCAGGCCACATCCATCGGACGGATGTTCTGGCGCAGGCGGTCAGCGATTTCCTGGAGAACTTCGTCCCCGGCCTGGTGGCCGTGGGTGTCGTTGATGCGTTTGAAATGGTCGATGTCGAGCATCATGACCGAGAGCGGCTTCGCGCCCATCACCGCCCGGTGCATGAACTGCTGCAGCTGGTGGGTCATGTACCGGCGATTATAGAGGCCGGTCAGCTGGTCGATGACGGAAAGCTCAAGGCCGCGGTCCACCCGGTCGCGCAGGATCTCGACATACCGTGTACGGCGTGTCTGGGTGCGCACGCGGGCGAGCAGCTCCTGCGGGTCGATCGGCGTCATGATCATGTCGCTGGCGCCGATCTCGAGACCCTTCACCGCCTTGGCGCGGTCCAGCGGATCGCAGATCAGCAGGATGGAAACTGCGCGCGTCAGGTCATTGGTCTTGAAGTGGGCGCAGAGTTTCAGAGGATCAAATGAGCGCGACAGCAGCGAGACGAGCAACACATCGGTGCGCTCCTGCGCCATGTCGCCCATGCTGCCGGATTCGAGAAGCGTGATGACCTTGTGGCCATTGTCGCGCAGCAGGGTGGCGATCCGCGTCGAGGTGCGCGGATTGTCGTCGATCAGGAAGATACGCGCCGGGCGATCCAGTTCGAGGGCGGAGGGTGCCTCGACCGCGCCGGCCCTGAGGCCATTGGCTTCGCGCTTGCGCAGTTCTGACGTGACGGCGCTGTAGCGCATCAGCGTGTTGACGCGCGAGTTCAGCAGGAAGTCATCGACGGGCTTGGTGAGGAAATCCTCCGCACCCGCATCAAGTCCCCTGACCCTGTCTTCCGCGTCGCTGAGCGCGGTGACCATGACGACGGGAATGTGGCTGGTGACCGGATCGGCCTTGAGACGGCGGCAGACTTCGTAACCGTCCATGCCCGGCATCATCACATCGAGCAGGATGATCTCCGGATCATATTCGCGCGCCATCTGCAGCGCCTGGAGTCCGCCGCTGGCGAGAAGGACAGAATGGTACTGCGCCTCAAGCTTCGCTTGCAGGAGGCGGCGGTTGGCCTCGATGTCATCGACAATGAGGATGCGCGCACTCATGCCGTGGCGGGGGCCTTGGGCATCAGGTTTTCGACCGCGCGGATGAAGGACGCAATCTGGATGGGTTTGGAGAGATAACCTTCGCAGCCGGCTTCGCGCACGCGCTGCTCGTCCGTACGCATCGCAAAGGCGGTGACGGCGAGGACCGGAATGTGGGCGAGTTTCTTGTCGTCCTTCAGCCAGCGGGTGATGTCGAGGCCGGACACCTCGGGCAGCTGGATGTCCATGATGATCAGATCCGGGAGTTCCTTGCGGGCGATTTCCACCGCCTTTGCGCCGTCCCGGCACTGGAAGGTCTTGAAGCCATAAGCGCCCAGAAGGTCGCAAAACAGGCGCATGTTGAGGTCATTGTCCTCAACCACCAAGACTGTTCTGGAATTCTCTTTGGACATGGTGCTCAAGATTGGTGGCGATTCGCGCGGATGCTGGCCAGTGATTTTCAGTTATACTGTCAAAAGTTAACGCCCGTTTATGGCGGGCTCACAGCAGGTTTGAGGCGATGAGCGTGCAAGGGGGCGCAAAGACCGGATGACCAGCCTTTGCCGGGACTGCCTCACTGTAAAAGCAGAGGATTTTGACCGCTGCCCGGCATGCGGCCACCTCCGGGTCGTCAGCCATCCGGCGCTATCGACCCTGGCGATTGCGCATGTGGACTGTGATGCCTTCTACGCCGCCGTGGAGAAGCGCGACAGGCCGGACCTGCGTGACAAGCCGTTAATCGTGGGCGGGGGCACGCGCGGGGTGGTGACGACCTGCTGCTACATCGCCCGGCTTTATGGCGTGCGCTCGGCGATGCCGATGTTCAAGGCGCTGAAGCTCTGCCCGGAAGCCGTGGTCGTGCGGCCGGACTTTCCGAAGTATCACGAGGCGGGCCGGGCGATCCGTGCGCGGATGGACGCGCTGACGCCGCTGGTGCAACCGGTGTCCATTGACGAGGCCTATCTCGACCTGTCGGGTACGGAGCGATTGCACGGCGTACCGCCGGCGGCGAGCCTCGCGCGGCTGGCGCTGGAGGTGGAGCAACAGGTTGGCGTGACGGTATCGGTCGGCCTGTCAGCAAACAAGTTCCTCGCCAAGACCGCCAGCGAACTCGACAAGCCGCGCGGCTTTGCGGTGCTGGCGCCCGACGAGGCCGAAGCCTTCCTGGCGGACCGGCCAGCAGGGTTCCTGCACGGGGTCGGGCCCAAGTTTGCCGAATCGCTGGCGAAGGACGGGTTTCACACGGTGGGCGATCTTCAGCGTGCGGAGCTCAAGGACCTGATCCGGCGCTACGGCGAAACCGGTGAGTGGCTGAAGCGGTGCGCGCACGGGCGCGACAACCGGCCTGTGAGCCCGAATGATGATCGCAAGTCCGTCTCCAGCGAGACGACGTTCTTCGAGGACACCGGCGACCTCTCCGTGCTGGAGGATCATCTCTGGCGGCTGAGCGTGAAGACGGCAGACCGGGCGAAGGCCGAGGGCGTGGTTGGCGTGGTGGTCACGCTGAAACTGAAGACATCCGAGTTCAAGCCGATCACGCGGCGCATTTCGCTGCATGCGCCGACGCAGCTCGCGCAGGAAGTGTTCCGCACGGCGCGGCCCTTGCTGGCGAAGGAGGCGAGCGGGCGGGTGCGCTACCGGCTGATCGGGGTCGGCCTGTCGGGCCTGTCGGCTTACCATTCCGACGGCACCGACCTGATCGATCCGAAAGTGGCCAAGCGCGCCGCCGCTGAGCGCGCCTCCGACAAGGCGCGGGCGCGGTTTGGCTCCGGCGCAGTGATCACGGGCCGGGCGGCACGGATGGCGAAGAAGGATGATTGAGGCCGGGGCTGACTTGCGCGGCCGCGCAGGTTAGATGGGGCGTCACACAGTTGAGGGAGCCTGCCCATGTCCACGCCCGAAGAGAGACTCGATACGCTCGGGATCGTGCTGCCGCCGCCGATGAAGCCGGTGGCGACCTATGTGCCGTTCGTGATCACGGAGAACCTGCTCTATGTGTCCGGACAAGTCAGCGCGACGGCGGAGGGGCGTATCCTCGGGCGGCTCGGCGATGACATGGAACTTTCGGCCGGCCAGCATGCGGCGCGCATCTGCGGCATCAACCTGATCGCGCAGTGCAAGTCGGCGGTGGGCGAGCTGTCGCGGATCAAGCGCGTGGTGAAGCTGGGCGGGTTCGTCAATGCGGCGCCGCATTTCGTGGACATTCCGCAAGTGATCAACGGCTGCTCGGACCTGATGGTCGAAGTGTTCGGCGAGGCGGGCAAGCACGCGCGCTCGGCGGTCGCCTGCCCGACCCTGCCGCTCGGCGTGGCGGTGGAAGTGGACGGCGTGTTCGAGATCGCGTGACGCATGGCCGAGCGCTTTGATCTGGGCGCGTTTGCCTATGCCCACCGGGGCCTCTGGCTGAAGGAAGGGCCGCCGGAAAATTCTCTGGCGGGATTCCGCGCGGCCTCGGCGGCGGGATTGGGAATCGAGTTTGACCTCCGGCCATCGGGCGATGGCGAGGTGATGGTGTTTCATGACCCCCTGCTCGACCGGATGACGGCGGCTTCCGGCGTGTTCGAGCAGCGCGGAGCGGGCGACCTCAAGACGCTGGCGCTCGGCGAGACGGCCGAGACCGTGCCCGCATTCGAAGACCTGCTGGGGCTTTGGCGGCAGGACTTGCCGTTGCTGTGCGAGATGAAGATTGACGGGACGACGGACCCGGCGGCGTTCGCGCGGCAAGTGGCGGCGCGGCTGGCGGACTGGCCGGGGCTGGCGGCGGCGATGAGTTTTTCCGAGGACGCGGTGCGGGCCTTGCCGGCGGGCCTGATGCGGGGGCAGCTGGTGATGCCGGTGGTGCAGGCGGGCGAGGCGCGCTTTGCGGAGGTCGCCGGGCGGGCGCTGGCGGACGGGATCGACTACCTCGCCGTGCATCACACGGACACGGCGCGGGCCGCGGCGCTGGTCGCGGGAACGGGCACGCCGGTCGTGGTGTGGACGGTGCGCAGCGAGGCGGATCTCGCGGCGGCGCGGCCTTACAATCCGGCCATTATCTTCGAGCATATCGACCCGGCGCTCGCGGCGCCCTAGATTGCGGGCATGGACGCCGCCCTTCCCCGCATCAGCACAGTGACTTCCCTCGCGGCGGTGGAGCCTGCGGCATGGAACGCGGTCGCGAACCCGCCCGGCCTGCCCTATGATCCGTTCCTGACCTGGGAATTCCTGGAGGCGATGGAGCGCTCCGGCGCGGCGACGCAGCGCACGGGTTGGAAGGCGAACCATATCCTGGTGCACGACACGGGCGGGCGGCTGCGGGCGGCGATGCCGCTGTACTTCAAGACGCATTCGCGCGGCGAGTTCGTGTTCGACCAGTCCTGGGCGGAAGCGTGGGAGCGCGCGGGCGGGGCGTATTATCCGAAGCTGCTGTCAGCCGTTCCCTTCACGCCGGTGACCGGCCGGCGGCGGCTGGTCGTGCCTGGGCCGGATGAGGCGCTGTACAAGTCTGCGCTGTTGCAGGGCGCGTTGCAGCTGGTGGTGGAGACGGACGCTTCGTCGTTCCACATGAACTTTATCGAAGAGGCCGAGGCGCCGGCGCTGGAGCATGCGGGGCTGCTGATCCGCACGGACCAGCA
>JAIXVM010000201.1 GCA_027482995.1 Hyphomonadaceae bacterium
ATGGCGAGGCGTGCAGATGTGGTCTGCGGAGGTGAATCGCAACCGTGCGTCCGACGGAATACGGCGTGCAGCACGTTCAGACTGTCGAGGAGACCCGAAAACCGGGTTCTGGAGGGGATGATGAAACGCGTGATGCTCGTGATGATTGCTGCAACGCTGAGCCTCGCAGGCTGCGGCGGGGGCGGCTCTGGGTCTTCGACCGGCGCACCGCCTGTATCGACGTCGCCGCCGCCACCACCACCCCCTCCACCTCCGCCGCCACCTCCACCGCCTCCGCCCCCTCCGGATTTCAGCGCCGTCATCGCCCGGGTGAACGCGGAGCCGCTGGCCGATATCGCGGTTCTCGTGGGCGATGAGCGCGGCGTGCTGTTCCGGTATGAGAAGGGGACGATGAAGACTGACAAGACGGTGCTGATCGCGTCGGCCTCGAAGATGGTCTTCGGCGTGACCGCCTGGACGCTGGTGGAGCGTGGGGAGCTGTCGCGGGCGAGCCGGCCGCAGGATCACATCGCGTTCTGGACGTCGGTTTCCGGCGACGGGCGCTCCGCGGTGACGCTGGACCAGCTGCTGAGCTTCCGATCCGGTTTCAACATCAGCACGCCGCCGAGTTGCGTGGGAAATTCAGCGGTTACGCTGTCGGCCTGCGTGCAGGAGATCTACACTCAGGGCCTCGATACGTTGCCGGGCGCGGTCTACTATTACGGCTCCGAGCACATGCAGATCGCGGCGCTGATGATCGCGAACGTGAAGGGCAAGACGGTCGATGCCGTGATGCGGGAATTGCTGTTCAACCCGCTCGGGATCAGCGCCGCGACGCAGTATCCGCCCGCCGTGGGGGACAATGCGATCTATGCCGGATCGATGCGCTCGACCGGGGAAGACTACGGCAAGCTGCTGACGGCCATCCTCAAGGGCGATGTGATCCGCGACCGGGCGGGATTCCTGGAGGACCGCACCAGCGGCATCATGATGTTCCGTCCGCCGGGAATTGAGGCCAACGGGCTCGATTGGCATTACGGGTTTGGCTTCTGGAAAGAATGCGATGTGCGGCCCTATGCGCCGGCCTGCGATGCGGCGCCGGTGATTTCCTCGCCGGGCGCTTTCGGCTTCACGCCCTGGATCGATTTCGACAATCGCTACTGGGGCATCGTGGTGATCGAGGAGATCAGCGCGGGGACCAGTTCCGAGACGGGACCGGCGAGCATCAGTGTGGGGCTGGAGCAGAACCTGCAACCGCTGATCGAGACGGCGCTGGGCCGGTAACGCGCGAGGCTCAGGCGGGGTCGTCGACGAAGACTTCGCCGGAGAGGTCGTCGAGGCGGCCTTGCAGGTGGGCGCGCACGTCTTCGACGGCCTGGTTATAGACGCCGGGGCCGATCAGCGCGGTCATCCGGTCGACGATTTCGCCGGCGCGGAAATCGCTGATCGTTTCATCGAAGTCGCGGGCGAACATCGTCTGCACCTGGCCGATCAGGCGCTGGCGGCGCTCCGGTGAGAGCTTCAGAGGCTTCACGAGCGGCCGCTCTCGCGCACGACGCCGACGATCGGGCCCATGTCGAGACCGGTTTCGTTGCGCTCGAGCGCCGGGGCGTAGACCTTGGAGACGGCGCCATCGAGATAGAGGGCGTTAGGCGTGCCGAGTTCGTCGCGGAAGAGGCGGGCGAAGGTGTGGAAGTTCACCGGGGCATCGCTGATGACGAACCAGACGCGGCGGCCATCGGCGCTGACGCCGACACCGTTGCGGCGGCGCACGCTCGTGCCTTCGGGGTTGAGGATGGGATGAAGCTCGCCGTCCACCACCAGCATCGGGCCGGACTGGGTGGCAAAGCGCGGCGGGTCGTCCGCGAACTCGGCGTCGTAGGCGAGGGTTTCCATGACGCCGGCGGCGCCGTCCTCGATCCAGAACACGCCATTCGGCAGCATGCCGAAATTGCCGGGGCCGGCATTCTTGACGAGGCCCATCTCGGCTTCTTCTTCCTCGACATAGAGGCCGACCGGGCGGCGGTCTTCGTGGTACATGCCGGCATTCATCGCGAAGACGAGGTTGCCGCCCTTGGAGGCGACATGGTTGGCGAGCCGGTCGAACTGGCCGAAGGGTGCGCCGGTATCGTCGCGCAGGAAGAGGCGGATGTCGTCGGAGGCGGGATCGAAGCTGCAGACGAGATAGGGCACGGCTTCGAACAGGCGCGTCTCGCAGGGGCCTTCGGGCTCGCCCGTACAGGCCGCCAGCAGGCCGCCGCAGAGGGCGAGGAGAGCATTGCGCCAGCGCATACGTTTCAGGTTAGTCATGCAGGCGGAAACCCGCAACCTTGATGCCTGCAGGAGGCTGTGAGATGCGCCGCTTTGATGCGGGGACGGGCTTTTGTGGGCGGACGTGTCATTTTGCGTCTCGCGGGCGGTGTTGGTATCGTATATTTGCGCAGGGCCGCGTGGCCCAACTGTGTCCGTTTGAGGATTGATGATGCCCAAGTCCAAGAATCAGCCAGCGGCCGCTGCCCTCGACGGGCGCAATTCGCTGCTCCAGTTCACGGTGATGGTGTCGGGCCGCAGCGAACCGGCCGAGGTGATGGCGTATGCCGTGGAGCGCGGCTGGCTGGATGCGGACGGGAACATCACGCCGGCGGGGATCGAGCTGGAAAAGGCCCTGGCCGACCAGTCGGGCACGCGCTCGGCCTTCCGGAACAGCTGAGCGGGGCTGACCGCTAAAAGGAGACATTGGTGATGGCCGAGCATTTTGAACGCCATCGCCAGGCCTGGACGAGTGACGAGGTGCAGAAGCTGCACCTGCTCGCAGGCAAGGGCATGAGCCTGAAAGCCATCAGCAAGGCGATGACCCGCAGCGAGGAATCGATCCAGGCGCGGGCGAAGGTGGACAAGCTGAAGATTTCGAAGATGCGGTAGGGGGGCTGTTTGTCACCGAAACGCGACAGTGGTCGGCTTCACGACGTTATGACTTGAGCCGCGTTGATCTGGGCAATCAATTCGTCGCAACGTACGGTCTGGTACTCTGAACCTTGGACAAAAAAGTCGCGCGCACGAGCCGCATAATGCCGCGCTTCAGCAAGCAAGGCCGGATCTGGGGCAAGGCGATAGCGCGCCAGAGCCAAATCGGCGATGTTCCATTGGAGCTTCGCCCATTTAGACGGAGCTTCGCCTTCAATGGACAAATCTTCGCACGCGGCAAAGCCATCACGGGCCTCTTGAAGCTTGGCCACGTCGTTGGTGGCAGCGCCCAACCAACGTTGGGCAAGGGCCAGATTGTTTTGCGTGATTTCCCACTCAAGTGGGCCGACATCCTTTTTTTCGAGAGCGAGGGCAGTGGTAAGCGCGTCTTCTGCCTCGCGCAGCTTGTCGGCATCTTCAGTCAACTCGCCCAGTTTTTGGAGGGCAGTGCCGAGGTTGTTCCACAAATCTTTGAGGTCTGTTGACTTCACTTTCTGCGCCACCGTCAGTGCGCTGCGGTGGGTGGTGACCGCTTGCTCCAACAGTGCTACGTCTTTCTGACGATCGCCCATTTGACAAAGAGCCGCGCCGAGTCCGTCCTGACGGGCGGCCCAATTCTCTGGCATTTTCGTCCTGCTGGTTGTCTTTACGGCGGTATCAAAGGCGTCCAATGCCAATTTTAGATGCTGATCTCCGCTCGATCTTTCCGCCAATCGAAGATGACACCAGCCAAGCGTATAAAGCGCGAATGGGGCCAGCGGTTTCTTGTTCTTCACTCTCTCGAAATTGCCCTGCGCCAAGGCTAGCGCGACTTGCAAGGCAAACACATCTCCAGCCTTGTCCCCTTGTTTTCTCCACTCAGTAGCCTTGGCCATAATCGCCCCAAAAAGCTTACCTTGCGGGAATTCGCGCAAATTGCGAATA
>JAIXVM010000031.1 GCA_027482995.1 Hyphomonadaceae bacterium
AGCAGCGCCGTATCCGCAATCACCAAACGTGGTTGGTAGAACGCCCCGACCAGGTTCTTGCCGCGCGGCGCATTCACCGCCGTCTTTCCGCCTACGGACGAATCGACCTGCGCCAGTAATGTCGTCGGCACCTGCACAAAGCCCATGCCGCGCTTCATCAGGCTGGCGGCGAGCCCGCCCATGTCGCCGATCACGCCGCCGCCGAACGCGATCAGGATATCGCCCCGGTCGGCCCCGCCCGCGAGCAGCCAGTCGAGCACATTGCCGAGCTGCGCGAACGTCTTCGTCTGCTCGCCCGGCGGCAGCGCCGTCCAGCTGAGCGCAATCCCGGCCTTCGCCACTGCGCCTTCGAGACGCGCCTTGTGATGGTGCATCACCGTCTCGTCGGTCAGCACGAACGCGCGCGGACGCTTCACCAGCGCCGACAGCCTCGCGCCCAGTTCCGACAAGGCGCCGTGCCCGACCAGAATGTCATAGGCCCGCTCGCCCAGTTCGACCCGGACAGTTTCAAGAGACAATGCGCGCGTCATTCCGGTGTCCATGTTTGCAGCGCCTTCAGGATGGCCGCCACGGTGTTGGTGTGCGGGCCGTCCTTGGAGTGCACGTGAAGGTCGGCCTGCGAATAGTACGGCTCCCGCTCGGTCACCAGATGCGACAGATGCGCCTTGGCGTCCGCCCGCTTCAGCAATGGCCGGTTGTCGCGCTTCTGAACCCGGCGCCACAGCGTCTCGAGGTCGGCGTTCAGCCAGACGGTGACCGCCTTCTCCTTCATCAACGCCCGCGTCTCGGCATCGATATAGGCCCCGCCCCCGGTCGCCAGCACGTGCGGCGGCAGCTCCAGCAGGCGCCGCAACACCTGTTTCTCGCCCCGCCGGAAGTCTGCCTCCCCGTGCCGGGCGAAGATTTCAGAGATCGACAGCCCCGCCGCCTTCTCGATTTCAGTGTCGCTGTCATAGAACTCACGGCCCAGCTTTTCGGCCAGCCGCCGTCCCACAGTTGATTTGCCCGCCCCCATCAGGCCGACCAGCGCAATGGTGCGCCCTTCATAGGGCAGCAGGGGGCTCGAGGGGGCGCTTTCGTCCGGCATATCCCTCTCTTACCCGGCGTTGCACGCCTGTCCTAGACCTGCCACATAGACGGCGTATTCGGGCGGCAAGATTCGCCTCCAGAACCAGCTTTCCGGGACCCCTCCTCATGCGAAACATCCTGATCGGCCTTGTCGTGATCATCGTCGCCGTGCTCGGCGCGACCTGGTGGCTCGGCCAGCAAGCCGTCAAGAACCCGCCGCCGGACGTGGAAGTCCGGATCCCGGTCGAAGGCGTGTTTTAGGCTTCAGCTGCGCTTTGAGGCTCCTTTAATCCTGCTCGCCTAGCTTGGCGGGCATGTCAGACACACACCGCATCGGCGCCTTCCTCGAAATGATGTCCGCCGAGCGCGGCGCGAGCCCCAATACGCTCGATGCCTATGGCCGCGACCTGCTGGACGCGTCGGAATTCTGCAGCGGACGCCTGACCAAGGCCAAACCCGCCGAACTCGGCGCCTGGGTCAGCGATCTGGCCGAACGCGGCCTCGCCCCCGCCTCCCAGGCGCGCAAACTGTCGGCGCTGCGCCGTTTCTTCCGCTTCCTGTTCGAGGAGGGCGACCGAAAGGACGACCCCACCGCCCGGCTGGACGGCCCCTCCCCGGCGCGCGACATTCCGGACGTGCTCAGCCGCGAGGAAATGAAAGCGCTGATCTTCGCCTGCGGACAGGACACGCGCCTCAAATGCCTCGTCGAGCTGCTGTACGGCGCCGGTCTTCGCGCGTCAGAGCTGGTGTCCCTCACCCTCGGCAGCCTGCCCCGCCGCAAGGGCGATCGCTGGGTGACCCGCGACATCATCATTCGTGGCAAGGGCGGCAAGGAACGCCTCTGCCCCCTCGGCGGCCCGGCGCTTGAGGCGCTGTCGGACTGGCTGGCCGAGCGCACCGATCCGGAGGTGAAAACCCGCGCCGAGGATTTCGTCTTCCCGTCCCGCGGCGCCAGCGGCCACCTGACCCGCCGGCGCCTGGGCCAACTGCTCGAAGGCGTTGCCGCCGAAGCGGGCCTCAACCCCGCCCGCGTGCACCCGCATGCCCTGCGGCACGCCTACGCGACGCACCTGTTGCAAGGCGGCGCCGACCTGCGCGCCGTGCAGATGCTGCTTGGCCACGCCGACATTGCGACAACCCAAATCTATACCCACGTCCTGACCGACGAGCTTCAGGAATTACTGGAAACCGCCCATCCGATGGCAAACTGAGCGTTCGCCGCTTCAGATCGCCGTTCCCTCCCGCGTGTTGACCCAGAAGGCGTGGATCACGCCCGGCAACCAGCCGATGATCGTCAGCACAACATTAAGCAAGAATTGCCAGCCGATGCCTTGCGTCAGCGCCACGGCGACCGGCGGCAGGAAAATGGTGAGCAGGATCATCGTGAGCGACATGGGGGGACTTTCCGGAATGACTGCCCAGAAACGCGCCGCCGCGGCAAATGTTCCCCGGCGCCCCGCGAAATTTGACGCCGCGCAGCCCACGCCCTAATCCTCCCCGCGCAAATCGAAGGGGCCTCTCATGTCACAGAAAACGCCGCGCAATTTCTTCAAGCCCCTCTCGATCGGCGCGCCGGAACCGATGCGCGACTTGCCGGTCCGCCTTGAGCGGATGATCCACTTTGTCCCGCCGCATCTGGACAAGGTGCGCGCCAAGGTGCCCGAACTTGCCCCCACCGTGGACGTGGTCCTCGCCAACCTCGAGGACGCGATCCCCGCCGACGCCAAGGACGCCGCCCGCGCCGGCGCCGTCGAGATGGCGAACATGTATGACTGGCAGGGAAAGGGCACCGGCTTCTGGAGCCGTGTGAACTGCCTCAACTCCCCCTGGTTCCAGCAGGACGTGTCTGAACTCGTCCTGAAGGCCGGCCACCAGCTGGACGTCATCATGCTGCCCAAGGTCGAGGGCCCGTGGGATATCCACTTCGCCGACCAGTATGTCGCGCAGCTCGAAGCGCAGGCAGGCCTGAAACGCCCGATCCTCTTCCACGCCATTCTCGAAACCGCCGAAGGCATGGCCCGAGTCGAGGAGATCGCCCTCGCCTCCCCCCGCATGCAGGGCATCTCCCTCGGCCCGGCCGACCTCGCCGCGAACCGCAAGATGAAAACCACCCGAGTCGGCGGCGGCCATCCCTTCTACCGCGTCATCGATGATCCGAACACGGACGGCGCACCCCGCGCCAGCGTCCAGCAGGACCCCTGGCACTACACCATCGCCCGCATGGTCGACGCCTGCCGCATGGCCGGCATCAACGCCTTCTACGGCCCCTTCGGCGACATCGCCGACTCCGAGGCCTGCGAGCAGCAGTTCCGCAACGCCTTCCTGCTCGGCTGCTCCGGCACCTGGTCGCTCCACCCCTCGCAGATCGCCATCGCCAAGCGCGTCTTCTCGCCCGATCCGGCGGAAGTGAAGTTTGCCCGCAAGATCCTCGCCGCCATGCCGGACGGAACCGGCGTCGCCATGATCGACGGCAAGATGCAGGACGACGCCACCTGGAAACAGGCAAAAGTCATCTCCGACCTCGCGGACCTCGTCGCCACACGCGACCCTGACCTCGCGGCGGCTTATGCCGGCTGAGACCTCCGCAGCCCTCTGCGGGACGCGCAGGACCGTCTGCAAATAAACTTCAGAATACCGGGAACCAAAGCGGGACCCGTGCGTTGAAGGCAAGAGCGAACGCCTCAAACGATTGCGATCCGGGCCGGCGGAGCGTAGGCTTTTACATTACGGCCCCACAGGGAGCTTCGTTCGCGAAGGCGACACGCTATGCCGACCGAAGCCAAGAGAACTGAGCGCAAGCTAGCACAAACTGAACGGCTCAATCAGCATTACCGGCAACTGCTCGAGAATATCGAGCAGGGATTTTGCCTGATCGAGATGATCTATGACGAGGCGGGCAAGGCCATCAACTACCGCTTCCTCGAGGCCAACCAGGCCTTTGAGCGCCACACCGGCATACGCAGCGCCGTAGGCAAAACGGCGCTTGAAGCGGTGCCGGAGCTCGAAGCGCACTGGATCGAGACCTACGCCCGGGTCGCACAAACAGGAGTCGCCTTGTCCCTTGAGCAGGGCTCGTCCGCAATGAACCGTCTCTTCACGCTCGATGCCGTCAGCGTTGACGGCGCCGGGTCCAACAAGGTCGCCTTGATCTTCAGCGACGTGACCGATCGCCGGCGCGCGGAGCAAAGCCTGATCAAAGGCGAGGAACGGCTGCGGCTCGCCCTCGAAGCGGGCCAGATGGCCGTCTGGGATTGGAGCTTCGAGACCGGCGAGAATATCTGGAACGATGCGATGTTCCGGATGCTCGGCCTGGAACCCGGTACAGCGACCGCGTCTTTTGCAACCTGGATGTCCCGCGTGCACCCGGCAGATCTGCCAGGCGTTGAATCGCTGTTTTCAGACAGCCTGAAACCCGGCGGCGAGTTCCATCTCGAATTCCGGATCCTCGGACAGCGCGACGAGATCCGCTGGGTGTCTGCCCGAGGACGGACGAATTCAGACGCCGAAGGCACAGTGATACGCTCCTACGGCGTGATGACCGACGTCACCGAACGCAACCTGATCGACAACGACCTGCGCGTCTCGGAAACACGCTATCGCCGTCTGTTCGAGTGTGCGCATGACGGTGTTGTCATTCTCGATGCCGGCACGCGCAAGATCATCGATGCCAATCCCTTCATGACGAAGCTGTTGGGCTACAAGCACGCCGAACTCGTCGGCAAGGAACTCTACGAGATCGGCCTCCTCAAGGATAAGGCCGAAAGCAAGGCGATGATCCGTGAGCTGAACAGTCGCAACCAGATCCGGTATGAAGACCTGCCGCTTGAGAGCCGCACGGGCCTGCACAAGGAAGTCGAAGTCATCGCCAACCTTTATAATGAAGGCGACCGCCTCGTCATCCAGTGCAACATTCGCGACATTACCGAACGCAAGCTGGCGGAGCAGCATGTCAGCATGCTGATGGCCGAGATCAATCACCGCGCCAAGAACCTGCTGGCGGTTGTCCAGGCAATTGCCAACCAGACGGCCAAGGAAGGCTCACCCGCCACATTCTCGGCCCGGCTGTCGGACCGTATCGTGGCGCTGGCCGCGGGCCAGGACCTCCTGGTGCGCAATCAATGGCTGGGGGTCGAACTGTCCGACCTGATCGCCGCGCAGCTGGACTATTTCAGGGATTGGATCGGAACCCGTGTGGTGCTCGACGGCCCGGTGGCGGAACTCACCCCGGACGCCGCGCAAGGCATCGGCATGGCGCTCCACGAGCTTGGCACAAACGCGGCCAAGTATGGCGCGCTGTCGAACGACGCCGGCAAGGTTACGATCAGCTGGAAGGTCACGAAAGGCGCCCATCCGAAGTTCTCCATCACATGGCTCGAGCGGGGCGGCCCGAAGGTTGAGCCCCCAACCCGTTCCGGATTCGGCCAGACCCTGATCGGGCGCATGGCGCAGGCATCCGTTCAGGGCACGGCTGACATCGACTTTGCAGAGGCCGGCGTTTCGTGGAGCTTGAACGCACCGGCGGCAAATGTGCTGACCCGCTCAAGCCTCGGCCGGCCATGAGTTTGCTTGCGATGACCGAACGCCCGAAACTGAAGATGCGCATCCTCATCATCGAAGACGAGGCAATGATCGCCTTCGGCATCGAACAGACCCTGCTGGCGGACGGCTTCGAAATCGCGGGCATCGCCGCACGGCTGCCCGCAGCGCTGACCATGATCGATAGCTGCGCATTCGATGCCGCGATCCTGGACACGAACCTGGCCGGCGTCAGCGCCGGGCCGGCGGCGACCGCGCTGAAGTCGAGCGGCAAGCCCTTCATCATCGCATCAGGCTACCCCCCGAGCCAGCAGCCGGAAGTCTTCCGAGGTGCGCCGTGCATCCAGAAGCCTTATCCGCCGAAACGCCTCATCCAGCTGCTGCGCGAGATCCTGCCGCTGACCCGCAAGTGATCATATTCGCCTGAGTGGCGATTGCCCCTGCCCGCAAAAAGCCTCTCGCCATGCGCTGACGCTCCGTAAACATTGTTGCACGGCCAGAACCACTTTAATGTGCCGCCCGGGAGGCGCGCACGATGGCAAAACACCTGATCCCCGAGACCGGGCACAGCCCGAACCTGCAACGCTGGTTCGACTGGATGGCGCACGACCATTCCGCAGACGGCCTGTCGCCGCTGCTGGCGGACGAGGTCGTCTTCAAGAGCCCGGTCGTGCACACGCCCCAGGAAGGCAAGTTCATCACGATGGGCTACCTCCTGGCCGCGGGTCAGACGCTCGGCAATGACAGCTTCCGCTACACCCGCGTCTTCGATTGCGGAGACCGCGCCGTCCTCGAATTCGAGACCGAGATGGACGGCATCTCCGTCAATGGCATCGACATGATCGAGTGGAACCCAAACGGTCAGATCACGGACTTCAAGGTCATGGTCCGCCCCCTGAAGGCGGTGAACGCTGTCCATGCGGCCATGGGCGCCATGCTTGCCAAGATGAAAGCGGGCGCGTGATTGCACCGGTCCTGGATACGCCGCGCCTCCGGCTGCGCCCGGTAGAGGCCTCCGACCTCGACGCCGCCGCGGCGATGTGGGCCGACGAAGGCGTTGTGCGCTATATCGGCGGCAAGCCGCGCACCCGCCAGGAAGTCTGGTTCGCCATGCTGCGCGGCGCCGGCCTCTGGATGCTCAAGGGCTATGGCTATTGGGTGATCACCGACCGGGAGACGGGCGAGTTCTACGGCGAAGCCGGGTTCGCCGATTTCCACCGCGGCCTTCCCGCGGATCTTGTGCCTGGCCCCGAAGCCGGATGGGCCTTTGCGAGCAACACCTGGGGCCGCGGCATCGCCACCGAAGCGGTCGCCGCGATGCACACATGGCTCGAAACGCAGGCCTTCCGCTTCAGTTCGTGTGTGATCGAGCCCGCCAACAAGGCCTCGGTGCGTGTGGCGCAAAAGCTCGGCTATGTTCCGACCGGCGACACACTGCTCGCGGGCACGCCGGTGACCGCTTACCGGCGCGGGGTCTGACGATCCTGGAAGTCCGGCTGGCCCTGCGTCTCGCCGATCTGCTGGACGGGCCGCCAGGCGCGCAGGAAATCCAGGAATGCCGCTTCCGGCAGGCCGGGTGAATAGAGAAAGCCCTGCGCCATCGTGCAGCCGCGGCGGCGCAGGAACTCGGCCTGCTTCGTCGTCTCCACGCCTTCGGCAACGGTCTTCAGTCCAAGCGTTTCCGCCATCGCGAGGATCATCTCGACAATCGCCGGCGCCTGCCGGTCGGTCTCGAGCGCCGAGACGAACTGCCGGTCAATCTTGAACACGTCGAACGGCAGCTGGGTCAGCGTTGCGAGGTTCGAGTGGCCGGTTCCGAAATCGTCGATCGCGAGCTTGGTGCCCATCGCGCGCAGCGGCGAGATGAACTCGGCCACGCGCGCCGGATCATTCACCGCCATGCTTTCGGTGATCTCCAGCTCCAGCCGGTTGGGGTGCAGCCCCGTCCGGCGCAGCACCGCCATGATCGTATCCGTCAGGTCCTGGTTCTGGAACTGGCTCGGCGAGACGTTCACCGCCGCCGTCACATCGAAGCCTTCGAGCTGCCAAGTCCGCGCGGCCTCGCACGCCGCTTCGAGGATCTGCATGCCGATCGCGTCGATCAGGCCCGCCTGCTCCGCCACCGGAATGAAGGTCGCCGGCGAGATCAGCTTTCCGTTCGGCCGCCGCCAGCGCGCCAGCGCCTCGGCGCCCGTGATGCGGCCCGTCTGGAAGTCGATCTTCGGCTGGAAGACCGCCTTGAATTCCTTGTTCGCGACCGCGTCGCGCAGCTCCGCCTCGAACCGGTAACGCCCCTGCACGATCCGCGTCAGGCGCGGCGTGAAGAAGCGGAACCCCGACTGCGCCTCGGACCGAACAAGCCGCACGGCCAGCTTGGCGTTCTGGATCAGCTTGGCAAATGTCTCGCCGTCTTCCGGCGCCATCACGATGCCGCCCGAAATCGTCATCGTCACCTGCCGCGTTGGCAGGTCGAACGGATCGGCAAACGCGCCGCGCACAGCCCGCGCAATCGAAATCACATGGTCGCGGTTGATCGCACAGGGCAGGAACAGCACGAACTTGTCGGCCGCCAGTGCCGCCAGCATGCTGGACCGCAAGGCCACCGCGGCCGGATCGCCAAGATCGGCGAGCGCCTTCTTCAGCCGGCTCGCCGCCGACTCCAGCAGCGCGTCGCCGTGCGTGGGGCCGACCTGTTCAAGGAGTTGGCCAAACCGGTCGATGTCGAGCAGCAGGAAGGCCGCCGGTTCATCAAAGCTCGCCTGGGGCAGCGTGGCATTGACGTGGCGTTCCAGCGCAATCGCATTGGGCAGTCCGGTGCGGGTGTCGCGGTAGGCAATCGTGCGCAGCGCCTCGTTTTCCTTGCGCAGCTTGCGCACGGTCCGCGTGGTGGCGGCCCGCAAGCGGCGCAACTCGGGAAACTGCAGGTCTTCGAGCTCTGCCGCTGCATCGGTCCGGCTCGTCAGCATGTAGGCGGTGAACCGCTCGAACACCCATTGCAGATGCTTGGCCGCGATGAACGCGCCGCCGGTCGAAATCAGCAGGCACAGGATAAAGATTCCCGCCACTGCCGGCGCCGGCATGATCAGGCCATAGGGTTGGCCAAGCACGAGCGTGCGATAGCAGATCGACAGGGCGACAGCTGACGTGAACAGGATAATGGCCACGGCAGCGCCCATGATCCCGGCAAATACCGGAATGGACACTTTGCCGGTCAGGCGGCCGATCAACGAAGTCGTCTTCACACGCGCGCCGCCCCAGGCTTGATTCGCAAACTCGTGAACAAACTGCGCGGTATATGTTTAGGATTCCGTGAATATCTTGCGCTAGCTGTAGCGTTTGCAAGGAACTATATGCCCGGTCATGACCCAGAACCGCACCGCCACCCTCGCCCGCAAGACCAAGGAAACGGACATTTCCGTGACCGTAAACCTCGACGGGACCGGTAAGTCCGACATCCAGACCGGAATCGGCTTCTTCGATCACATGCTGGACAGCCTGTCCCGGCACTCCTTGATCGACCTGACGGTGCGCTGCAAAGGGGATCTGCACATCGATTTCCACCACTCGGTGGAAGATACCGGCATCGTCATCGGCCAGGCGATTGCCCAGGCGCTCGGCGATTTCGGCGGTATTGCCCGCTTCGGCTACGCCTATATCCCGATGGACGAGACGCTGACGCGCGCCTCGGTGG
>JAIXVM010000053.1 GCA_027482995.1 Hyphomonadaceae bacterium
GATTGGGTTCTCGACCACACGTACAACGAGATCGTCATCGCGCCGATCAATCGACACGTCGGCGAACAGGTTCGTGGCGAACAGAGTTTTCAGTGACAGGTCGATCCGGTCAGGATCGAACGCATCGCCGGGCTCAAGCAGCAGGTAGGACTGAACCGTCCGCGCCTCGATGCGTTTGTTGCCCTCTACCACGATCGAGCGGATGGTGCCGCCAAAACGGGCGTCCTCCTCCTGTGCGTGGGCCAGGTTGAGCTGATTATTGGAGCCGAGTGCCAACGCGCTGGTCGCGAGAACAGTGGCAGCGAGGAATTTACGCATTCTCGAGTACTCTTTCGTTCCTGGAGCTGAACTGCGTCAGCTGCTTCCTCGACCAAAAACACCGGTTTCGAGAATGTCCCCCCAAGTGATAACGATCACCATCGCCACCAAGACCAACACTCCCACACGCAGCGCCATCGCCTCTATTTGGCTTGGCATTTTAGAGCCTATCAAGGCTTCGTATGCATGAAACACCACACGCCCGCCATCCAGCACTGGCAGTGGCAGCAAGTTGAAAAATCCCACGCCAACCGAGATTGCCGCGCACAAGCTGAGCAGCACCCAGAAGAGGTGATCCAGGCGGTCCATGAGCGGGATTTCGGGGCGGTCCATGACAGTATTCACGATTCTGCGGGACACATCGCCGACGCCGACAGGACCGGAAAGCGTGTGAAATGACATTTTGCCGGTGAGAATGCTTCCCAGCATCGTCACGGTCTGATCGATCGCCACACCGGTTTTCTCGACGCCGGCAACGGCTGATTCGACCGGACCAAACCGAAGGCGCTCCGACGTTTCCGCAGGCGCAATGCCGATCCCGATGGTGCTCTGCGCAATCATCTGTCCGATTTCATTCGGCCGGACAACTTCGACCGGCGTGACGGGAATGATTTGCCGGGTGCCGCCGCGGTCCACCAACAGCTCCAGCGCGGCATTCGGGCTTAGCAAGATGGCGACGGTAAGGTCCGAAGCGTTGAGGACGGTCTTGCCGTCGACCTCGACGATCCGGTCACCCGCGATCAGACCGGCGCGTTCAGCTGGCATGCCTGGCAACGTCGAAGCGATCCGGACAGGCTCGACAACAACGCCGTGTACGCCGACCGAAAGGCCAAATATGAAGGCTGCAAGTATGAAGTTCGCCAGCGGGCCAGCGATGCTGATTACGATTTTCTGGAGCGGTCCAACGTCATCGAAAGCCACGCCGACAGGCGCGTCCGCATCCGGGCTCCCATCTTCGAGTGAGCGTTTGTCCACAAAAGCAACAAAGCCGCCGAGTGGGATCCAGTTGAGGCGCCAGCGGGTTCCACGCTTGTCGCGCACCTGCGCCATAGGCGGCCCGAAGCCGACTGCAAACGATTCCACAGCCACGCCGAACATCCGGCCCGCGAGATAATGCCCCAGTTCATGGATCACGATCACGATGCCCATGAGAAACACGAGGCATGCGATGAACAGCGGCCCTTGGCTGACTACCCCTTCCAAGATGCCACTCCTCCTGCCCCGTTCGGGGCCTTCTTCAAGAGATCACCGGCGAGCCATCGCCCGTGGTCATCGAGTGACGCCACTTCTTCCAGCGTCGTGCACTTGGTAGAGGCCAAATTTGAAGATGCAAAGTGGTCCAGAGCGGCTTCCACTGCCCAACCGATATCCAGGAAGCCACATTTTCCCTCGATGAACGCCGAAACCGCTGATTCATTAGCAGAATTTAATATCACAGGGCCCGCAGGCCCCATTTGAAATGCTCTGCGCGCAAGCTCGATGGAGCGGAACTTCTGAGCATCTACCGGGCTGAATTCGAGCTGACCGATCTGGGCGAGGTCCAGCGCTGCAACCTCGGTTTCGATACGCTCCGGCCAGCCGAGGGCCAGCGAAATCGGCGTGCGCATATCCGGTGACCCCATTTGCGCAATCACCGATCCGTCCTTGAAGTGGGCCATGCCATGCACAATCGACTGCGGGTGCACCAACACCTCGACCTTCTCTGCGCCCACCTTGAACAGGATGGCCGCTTCGATCAGTTCCAGCGCCTTGTTCATCAAGGTGGCACTGTCGATCGAAATCTTGAGCCCCATGCTCCATTTAGGGTGGGCAGCGGCCTGCGCCGGGGTGGCCCGGGCCATCTCGTCTAGCGTCGAAAGGCGGAAGGGACCGCCAGAAGCCGTCAACGTAAGATGGTCGAGCATGCGCCCGTCCCCGAGGCACTGGAAGATGGCGCTATGCTCGGAATCAACCGGCAGGATCGACACATTAGCCTTCTGGGCTGCGTCCAGAAGGATAGTTCCGGCGCAGACGATGCTCTCCTTGTTTGCCAGCGCAAGATGGTTACCGGCCCCGACCGCCGCCATCGTTGACTTCAGACCGGCAGCGCCAACGATCGCCGCGACAAAGCGGTCGCAGGGCCGCGAAGCTGCTTCGACCATCGCGGCCTCACCCGCGGCGCATTCAATACCGCTGCCCGCGAGACGCGCCTTGAGTTCCGGCAGCTGCGTTTCGTCTGCGATGACCGCGATCTCGGGACGCACATCGAGCGCCTGCTGTGCCAGCGCTTCCGCATTGCGCCCAGACGCAATCGCGACGATCTCGAACCGGGGTTCAAGCCGGTTTGCATGCCGGATAACGTCGATGGCCGAGCGGCCGACCGATCCCGTGGACCCGAATATGGAGACTCTGCTCGCAGGTTTCATGTTCAGAGACCTAGCAGCGCTGGAAGTCCCGGAACACTCAGAAAAGTCAATGTTGCGAGGATACTGACGGCGCCC
>JAIXVM010000332.1 GCA_027482995.1 Hyphomonadaceae bacterium
CAGTACCACACCTACCGCAACGCCGCCGGCGGCCTGAAGCGCTTCGCCATGTATTTCCTGATGAGTTCGCTCCGCCAATGGGATGTGACCTCGGCCTCGCGGATCGACCGGATCATTTCCATCTCGAACGCCGTATCAAAACGCGTGCATCGTTACTGGCGCCGCGACTCGGTCGTCGTTGCGCCGCCGGTCGATGTCGAGCGGTACGCGCCCGCCGCCCGGCGCGACGACTTCTACCTGCATGCCGGCGAACTCGTCGCCTACAAGCGCGTCGATCTCGCCATCGCCGCCTGCAATGCGCTGAAGCGCCGGTTGATCGTCATCGGCACCGGGCCGGAAGAAAAACGGCTGAAGGCGATGGCCGGGCCGACGATCGAATTCCTTGGCCGCCTGCCGGACGACCTGCTGGCCCAGCATTACAGCCGCTGCCGCGCGCTGCTCTTCCCGGCAGAAGAAGACTTCGGAATGGTCCCCATCGAAGCGATGGCCGCCGGCGCGCCGGTGATCGCCTTTGCCCGGGGCGGCGCCCGCGATTATGTCTGCGACGGCGTGACCGGTCTCTTCTTCGCGGAGCAAACGCCCGAAAGCCTGATCGAGGGCATCGTGAAGTTCGACCTGACCGCCCACACCTACGACTCCCGGACCATATCCGAGTTCGCCAAGCAGAATTTCAACAAGGACCTCTTCAAGGCGAAGTTTGCCGCGATCGTGAACAGCGTCCTCGATGAGTATGACAAGAAATCCCGCCGCCTGGAACTTCGCGTTGCGGCGCCGGTGGACATGCGGGAGTCGCCGGCGCGGGAACATGTCATCCGCCAGAGCCGGATCGGACCCGCCAGTCCGGGTTTCGGCGAAATCGCAGACAGGCCCTAGCGCTTCCAATCAGTGCCGGGATCAATTCGGGGGAATGCAACGACATGAACAAGATGTATGCCGACAAGGCGGCCCGCGACGTATGGCGGGAAGATCTTGAAGCCAGCCGGCCGCGCTCACCCCGCAGCTCGATCATTGATCTCTTCGCGGTGCTCTCGAGCCAGCGCGCGCTGATCGTGATCGTCTTCTTGCTGACGTTCGCGGTAGGCCTGTTTGTCGCCTCCCGCCAGACCCAATATTTCTACGCCCACGCGCTGGTCGCGCTGGGCAGCGGCCAGGCCGAGACCCTTGTCGAGGACGGCGCGCCGGTGAACGATCTCTCGCGGATCAACACCGAAGTGGAAACGCTCGGCTCGACCGGGATCATGAACCGCATCATTGACCTTCTCGGCCCGGAGACTGTCGCAACCGCCATCGGGTTCGACCGGCCGGCCTATTTCATCGATCTCGACGCGCCCGTCATCGCCTCCGGCGCGGCGAACAGCAGCGTGCCTGGCGCGCCCAACGTCGGGCTCTCGCTTTCCGGCCTCCTGCCCATGGTGGCCGGCTCGCAGGCTACCGTTTCGATGGTCCCGCAATCGCGGCGCGAGCATCTCGTCCGGTCCCTCCAGGACATCGTCACCGTGCGCCGGCGCTCGCAAAGCGACGTGATCGAAGTCGGCTTCACCGCGCCCGATCCCGAAGGTGCCGTCCGGCTGAGCTCGGCGATCATCACCGCCTATCTCAATTCCAAGGAAGACGAACGGCGCAGCGCCGCCCAGCGCGCCAGCGAATGGCTGCAGGCGCAGGTCAAGGCGCTCGGCGAGGAAGTCAGTTCGAAGGAAGTCGCCATCACGTCCTTCCAGGTCGACAACGAGCTACTCTCCATCGAAGGCTCGACGATGGCGGAAAGCCAGTATCAGGCCCTCCAGCTGCAAGTCGGCGAGGCGCGGGCAGACCTTGTCTCGAAGGAGGCGCTGCAACGCCAGATGAACCGCGGCCAGCAGACCGGCGTCGATTCAGACGCGCTGCTCGAGATCGTGAATTCGCCGACCGTGCAACGCCTGCGCGACCGGGAGTCCGAACTTGCCGCTGACCTTGCCGATGCGAGGCTGCGCTTTGGCGAGAAACACCCGGAACTCATCGCCAAGGAAAGCGAGCTGGCCGAAGTCCGTGGGCAGATCACTGTCGAGATTGCCCGCGTCCGCTCAGGCACCGACAATGAGGCCGATGTGGCCCGCGCCCGCGTCCGCGATCTCGAGGCCCAGCTCTGGGCCGTGGAGCGGAAAGTCGTTCTCGGCAAGCGCGCCGATGTCAGCCTGCAGGCGCTCGAACGTGACGTCGAGACCTCCTCGGCCGTCTTCCAGAACCTGATGGTCTCGGCCCGGGAAGTCGCCCAGCGCGAGACCCTGAAAGTCGTCGATGCGCGGATCGTCTCGACACCGATTTTCCCGACCGAGCCCTCCTCGCCGCCGGCCCTCCTGTGGCTGGCGCTGTTTGCAATCATAGGCCTCGTGCTCGCGCTGACGGTGGCGCTGGTTCGCGCAATGCTGCGCGACACGATCATCCGGCCGGAAAGCCTCGGCGCACGGCTCGGCATCGATTCCCTGATCAGCGTTCCAAAGCTCACCCAGCGTCAGATGAAGCTCCTTGATCCCAAGGATGGCGGGCCTCAGTCCTATGTCGTCAGCCGGCCATTCTCGCCCTTCGCGGAGAACTTCCGTGTGCTGTGCACCTATATCCGGGCGCCGAAAAGTGCGGGCGGCCAGATCATCGCGGTCACCTCCGCCGAGGCGTCTGAAGGCAAGACATCGATGTCGCTGTGCCTCGCCCGGACCTCAACGATGCTCGGCCTGAGAGTGCTGCTGGTTGACGCCGATATCCGGCGTCCATCCCTCAGCCGCATCGTCCGCAATCAAGGCGGCGCGAGCGCCTCACTGCTCGACGAAGGCGGCGTTCCGCATGTCATCATCAAGGACACGCGCACCGCGCTCGAGATTCTTCCGATCGATCTTGAAGGCATGGCGAAGGGGCGTCCGCCGATGGATCCGGAACGCCTGTGCGCCATGATTGTCAGCCTTCGTGCCAACTATGACATCATCCTCATCGACTGCCCCCCCGTGCTCGCCATTGCGGAAACCCGCCTGTTCTGCGCAGCGGCGGACGGCACCTTGCTCGTCAGCCGCTGGAATGCGACGCGCACAACCGTGCTTCAGGTCGCCCAACGTGAGATCACGCGGGCAAATGGGCAGGTGGTCGGCCTCATCATCAATATGGTCAACACGAGCACGGTGAAGCGGTTCTCCTACAGTGACGTCCTGAACTTCGGACGGGGCGGCAAGGGATACTACGAGAGCGCTGTCTGAGGCCGTCCGTGCACACGCATTTAGATCCCTTGTCTCCCGGTTCAACCCTTTCGCGGCGAGCCGGGCCGGCATCCGTCCGGCGGCGGAGAATTGCGCCCCCAGATATGGACATAATCGACCAGCAGGACGGAGGGCGACAGCGTCTCGTCAATCGGCCAGCCGCTGCCGAGGGCAAGGTTGATGATCGGATAGACAGGGCCGGTGAGTTCTGGCGGTGTGTCCTGACTCCAATACGCTTCGCCATCAAAGAAGAACACGAGCCTGTCCGGCGAGATATCGACGCCGTAGGTGTGGAAGCCCTCCGTCAGCGCACCATCGGGCACCGCGGTCTTTTTGCCTTCCGCACGCTTCTTCTCCGGATCGCGGAACCAGACATGCACCACCGACTGGAACGAGGCTGCATCATGACCGTAGTATTCGACAACATCGATTTCGACATTGCCATTCTTTTCCGTCACCGGCTTCAACGCCGCCAGCCAGAAGGCCGGCCAGGTTCCCTTGCCGGGCGGAAATTTCATCCGCGTCTCGAAATAGCCGTGTCGTGTTCCAGCGCCTCGCCCGGTTGCGTCGGCGGCCGCGAGCAAGCCGGACGTCCAGCGGCCAGCCTCATCCTTGCGCGCCGTGATCGACAGCATGCCATCTTCAATAATGAAGGGTCCGTCCGGACCCGGATCAAGAAAGACGGCATCCCCGAAATCACCCGACCACGGCGTATGCGCCGTCCACCTCGCCGGCCCGATCGTGTCGGCGGACACGCTGAGTTCGTTGAAATCCTCCATGAAAACAGGATAGAGACTGCAGGTCGCCGGTTGCTGCGAGTCCAAAGAGCAATTGGCCAGCACGCTGAACGACGCGGCGACGAACAACGGACACCAGTTCACGCAGAATCTCTCCAGTCCGGGCTGATCAGTCTGCAGAGCCGCAGGTATCCGAACTTAACGATCGGCCCGGCAAGGCGCCAGACGCGCGGAACACAAGACGGTAGGAATATCCGTAAACGAACGAAACTCAGGCATTCTGATCGGAAACGTGATTGGCTCTGCGCATGACGAGCTCACTTGAAAACCCCGCTTACGGAAAGACCCCGGTCGAGCCCCGAATCGCGGTCGTCATCAGTTGCTACAACTATGAGCGATATGTCGGCAAGGCGATTGAAAGCGTCCTCGGCCAGCGGTGCGAAGCCTGCGAACTTGTCGTGGTGGATGACGGATCGACCGACGGGTCCTGGTCCGTGATTGAACAAAGCCGCGCACGGTCCTTCCGCACCCGCAATAAAGGTCAGCCCGCCGCGTGCCTGTTCGGCGTCAAGCAGACGCGCGCACCCTTTGTCCTGTTTCTCGACGCCGATGATGAGCTGAAGCCCGGCTCGCTTCAGGTGATCCTCGACGCCCTCGACGACAAGGTGGCCAAGCTTCAATTCCCGCTTGTGTGGACCAACGCGAACGGACACGTATTGACGACGAGTCCGCACCTCACCGATGCGCGTGACAGCCATGCGCTCGCGCGGCAGGTCCTCAAGACGTCGGTGTATTTTTCCCCGCCAACATCTGGCAATGTTTTCCGCCGGGACGTGGCGCTGCTGCTGGACGAAATTGATCCAGACGAAAACGGTGTTGATGGCGCGATCCTCTTTGCGGCGCCCTTCATGGGCGACATCGTCAGTCTTTCCAGACCGCTCGGGATATACCGCGTGCACGACCAGAACCAGTCCGGCATCGGGCGCGGCCTTGATCCCAAGACTCTCGAGCGAGACATGCGCCGCCACCTTTCCCGTACCCGCACCCTTCGAACCATCCTCCAACGTCTGGGCATCCGCGACGAGCTCGTTGATCCCAAGACGACATTCTATTTCCGGGAGCTGGAGTTCATGTTGGGTGTGGCGCAGGAAAAAAGACTTGGATCCACCCAGGTCCTGCGGCTGCTCACTTCTCTGTGGACGGACTATCTGCCGCTCGGCCGGAAGGCGGCACTTTCCGCCTTGTACATCTCGGCTGCCGTCTCCAGCCGGCCCAAGGCGAGGCGATTGCTCGAATACCGGATGACACCGTCCGGCCGGTCTCCCACCAGATTTCTGAAACTGATGTTCACCTGAAACCGCTGGCCGGACCCGGCTTCGCCGTTGGGCGGGCTCCGGCTTGCTATTGAACTTGCCCGAAAGGCCGCCCTCCGTGTTGAAACTGAAGGTCATCAAAGGCGTCGGCTGGTCGGTTTCCAGCCGCCTCTTCAGCCGGGTGATCGACCTTGCAACCCTGCTGATCCTTGCACGGATATTGGTGCCAGCCGATTTCGGGCTCACCGCGCTGGCCTTCTCCATCGTGTCCATCCTCGACATGGTGCTCGAAATTCCGATCGTCCAGGCGCTGACCCGGCTTCGGACCCTCGACAAAGGACATTACGATACCGCGTTCACACTCGGTCTCATTCGCGGCCTCGCCTTTGCGGCGATCACGCTGGCCGCCGCCTGGCCGTTCTCGCAGTTCTACCATGACGACCGGCTCTTCGCCCTCGTGGCCGTGCTCGCGATCGCGCCGGTCGCGCGCAGTCTTTATAGCCCGCGCATGGTCGACCAAATGCGCGAGCTGCGCTTCGCGCCCGTGTTCGCGGCTCAGGTTGCCGGGAAAATCTTCGCGGCCGGATTGGCTCTCTGGACGCTTTTCGCGGGCGGCGGATACTGGGCAATTGCCGTCAACAATGTCGCGGCCGCTTCGGCAACGACGGCGATCACCTACCTTTTCGCGCCGTATCGGCCTGCCCTTTCGCTTGTTCAGTTCAAGGACTTTTCGGGCTTCATGGGCTGGTTCAGCCTGTCGCAAGTCATCGCTGCGCTGAACTGGCAGTTTGACCGGTTTGTTCTCGGCGCGGGCGTGAGCAAAAGCGAGCTTGGCCAGTACACCATGGCGGGCGACCTGGCCGTGATGCCGACGCAAAGCCTGATCGGACCCGCCATGCAGCCTATCCTGTCGGCGTTCTCGAAGCTGACAGATGATCCCGAACGGCTGCGGAATGCCTTCCTTCGAGCAGGCACGATCATGATGATGATCTCGGCGCCGATCTGTATACTGATCTTTTCGACAGCCGACTGGATCACCGAAATCCTGTTCAACAATCAGTGGGCAAATGTTTCAACTTACCTCGCCTTTCTCGCGCTTACCGTCATTCCGGTCGCCTATTACCAGGTGTTCTACTCGATGGCCCTGTCGGTGAACCGGGCGAGCGTCGTGTTCCGGATGAACTGCATCGACCTTGCTTCCCGGCTCGTGATGGTGCCGGCCGGCCTTTACCTCTACGACGTCATGGGCGTGATCCTGGCGCGGGGCGCGGCTGCGGTTCTCCTGCTCTTGTTGTGCCTGCACTTTGCCAAAGCGCTGATCGGCGTTCGCGTCGTCGACCAACTCGGCGGCCTGGCGAAGGTGGCTGCGGCGTGTTTCGCCATGAGCTTGTGTCTGTTCTTTTGCATCGCCTGGCTGGAGGGGCATGCGTGGAATCCGGTCCTGGAAATACTGATCGCAGTGACGAGCGGCGGGCTGGTCTACCTGATCGCCCTGTACTTCCTTGGTGCCGCCGCACTTGTAACGGACCGTTTAGCTGACCCTTCCCCGGAAGGCCGGCCGCACTAGCTTTCTCCCCGCAATGATGGCTGTGATTTTTGGAAGTTCTGGCGGGATCGGGCGGGCGCTGACCGAGGGCGTGATCGCGTCCGGAGCCTACACCGCCGTGTATGCTGTTTCGCGTTCCGGCGCGGCAATCGACGGCGCAATCAGCCTGATGGCTGACTTTACCGATGACGCGCAACTCGCGGCCGTCGCCGCCGAGATCGGCGCGGCGGGGCCGGTGACTTTGTGCCTCGTGGCGAGCGGGCTTTTGTCCGGGGACGGTGTGTCGCCCGAGAAAACTTACCGGGCGCTGAGCGCCGACGCCTTCGCCCGCGTGTTTGCGGCCAATACGATTGCGCCGGCGCTGATTGCGAAACACATGCTGCCGTTGATGCCGAAGGCAGAGCGCAGCGTGTTTGCGGCCTTGTCGGCGCGGGTCGGCTCGATCTCCGACAACCGGCTCGGCGGCTGGCATGCCTACCGGGCCTCGAAGGCCGCTCTGAACATGCTGATCCGGAATTTCGCGATCGAGCAGGCACGGCGGGCGCCGGGGAGTATCTGCATCGGGCTTCATCCGGGTACGGTGGATACGGGTCTCTCAAAGGCGTTTCAGGGCGGCGTTCCGGGCGAGAAGCTGTTCACGCCCGCGCAGTCGGCGGGCTATCTGCTGGGTGTCATTGATCGTCTGACCCCGGAGGAGTCCGGCAAGTGTTTTGACTGGGCGGGCGAGGAAGTTCCGGCCTAAAGCCGGAACTTACCCTCGATCACCGTGACAGCGCTGCCCGACAGCTTGCAGCGCTCGCCCTCCAGTTTCACGCCGACCCAGGCGCCGCGGCCGGGATAGGCCTGGTAGCAGCGCGCTTCGGGCTTGCCGAAGTTTTCGGCGAGGATGCGCGAGAGCATCGTGTGCCAGCTGCCGGTGGCGGGATCTTCGTCTATCCCGGAGCCGGGCGCGAAGAAGCGGGAGGTGGCGTCCGCGCCATCTTCGCCGCCAAGCGCGAAGCATCCGAAATTCCCCCGGTCCCAGCCGCCGCCGTCGGCGCCGAGGGTTTTGAGCGCGCGCTGATCCGGCTTCAGGGCGCGAACCTCGTCCGGCGTCTCGAACCGCGCAGCGTAGAACATGCCGCCCCAGGCTTCGAAGGGCTGCGCGCCCAAGGCGGCGGCAATTTCGTCCGTGACCGGAACAGGGCGGACGGGGGCGGAGGGGAAATCCATTTCGAGACGGCCGCCCTCGAGGCGCTTCACGAGGAGGCGGCCGGACTTCACCGTGTCAAAGGCGATGGTCTCGCCCGTATAGTCGCCATGCGCGAACAGCATGTGGGCCGAGGCAAGGGTCGCGTGGCCGCAGAGCGGGACTTCAACGGCGGGCGTGAACCAGCGCAGCTTCCAGACGCCGTCGCCCGCGGGCACGAGATAGGCGGTCTCGGCGACATTGTTCTCGGCGGCGATGGCGAGGAGGGTTTCATCCGGCAGGAAAGCATCCAGCGGCATGACGCAGGCCTGGTTTCCCTCGAAGGTTTTCGAGGCGAAGGCATCGACCTGAAAGAAGGGAATGGACGGCATGGTACGGGCTTTCCTTGGACGGCGGCCTGATCGCACGAGGCACATCGCGTGGCAAACGACGATTTCTCAAGGGGTGTTGAGGAGCGCTGATGGCAGCACGGACGGCCGCAGCGGCGGGACCGTGCGGGTTTGTTTCCGATTTGGGATTTGCTTCGGCTAGGCTAAGACGTGTCGTGATGCACCGCGAATGAAAGCGCGTATACGGAGTAAGCACGGCCTTCGCGCGCGGGTGCGGGCGGCGCGGTGACAGCTTCATCTGCGAGCGCGCATGCGAGGCGCGGCGAGGTGATCGCGAGTATGAAATCAAAAGACGTTGGCTGCAGCGTGCCGTTGGCCGAATAGCTCCAGGTGAAGTCGATCGGCATGTGCTTCAGGGAGACGATGCCCCAGCGGCTGATCTCGTACCAGTAGGGAACGCCCGGGCCGTAGTGTTTGCGGACCCAGGCCTTGAGGGCGATCAGCTGCACATAGATCAGCGGCCAGATGAGGCGCAGGAAGCCGGTCATGCCGGCGGGGGGCTGATGCAACGTGTATGTCATCGGGGGAGAGAATACGCGCGGTGGGTATGCAGCAGGGTTCGCGCGTGAGCAAAAAACCTTCCTCCCGTTCATCCCGACGAAAGCCGGGACCCAGAAGCGTTTGTTTTGCCTGGCTTTCTGGATCCCGGCTTTCGTCGGGATGAACGGAAAAAAGAGTCTGGATGGGGGCGAAGGGTGCGATTTCATAGGCACAAGTGAAAACTTGTGCGCCGAAATTTCTGCGTTTTGCTGGCTGGGGCTTATCGTTCCCGGTCGTCGAGCAGCCAGCCGTGATGGACGGGGCCGTGGCCATGGCCGAGGCCCTTGGCGGCCTTGATCGCACCGAAAAGATAGTCCCTGCCCTGCTCGACCGCTTCAGGGACGGAGCGGCCCTGACCGAGGAGGGCGGCGATGGCGGAGGCGAGGGTGCAGCCGGTGCCGTGGGTGGAGGTCGTCTGTATACGGGGGGATTCGAAAATCCATTCGCCGGTGGTCGTTTGCAGCACATCGTGGATCACCGGGCCGCCGATATGGCCGCCCTTCACGAGGGCGCCGTGGGCGCCGAGTTCCAGCAGGCGTTCGGCGGCGCGGCGCTGGCCGTCGAGGTTGACCACGGCCTTGCCAGTGAGCACTTCGGCCTCCGGCGCGTTCGGCGTGACGAGGCGGGCGCGGGGGACGAGTTCGGAGCGGATCGCCTCGATCGCGCGGCTGTCCACGAGACGGTCTCCGGAGGTGGCCACCATCACGGGATCGATGATGCGGGGGACGAGCGCGGCGTGAACGCTGAGCGCTTCGGCGACGGCTTCGACGAGTTGGGACGTGCCGAGCATGCCGGTCTTGATGGCGTCGGCGCCGATATCGGCGAGCGTGACCTGGATCTGGCCGAGGACCGCCTCAAGCGCGACCGGCCAGACGCCGTGGACGCCGCGCGTATCCTGAACGGTGATGGCCGTGATGGCCGTCATCGCATAGCCGCCCAGCATGGTGACGGCCTTGATATCCGCCTGGATGCCGGCGCCGCCGCCGGAATCGGAGCCTGCGATGATCAGTACACGGCCGTTTTCGGATGGCATCTCTGGCGCTTCCCTGGCCGCGCGGCGCCGGGTGGCGGGCGGCCGATGATCGAGAGGTCACAGGGTTTACAGCATCCGGACCCCGCAGATGCCGCCTCGTTGTAGCGGCAGAAAACCCGGCGACAATAAGAATCCGTAATCCGGCGGAACCGGTGCAGACGGGTGCGCGTTAGATTCCGGCAGCCTATGGTGGCTGCGCCACGAAAGGCAGTCCCATGTTGACACCCAAAGACCAGCCTCAAGACACCGCTCAAGCCGGAACCGCACATGCGCCCACCGGCCATGACCAGCCGGGCGCCGCGCCTGAGAGCGATACGGACGACGAAGAGCCCGCTGACCTAGACAGCGATGATGATGATGAAGACGACGAAGAGATTCCAGAGCCCGGCGAAACGCGGTCACCGGAGCTGCCGGATGATACGCTTGCCGAACGCGACTAGGCCGTCGCGATCAATCCGGCGGGGCGGCGGCGGGGCGGGTCCGCGCCGTCGCTCCGCCCTTTCGAGAACTACCGGCGGATGAGGCTTTGGACGAGCCCGATGAGGTGTTGCGGTACTGACAGCAGCACGCCGAGAACGAAGAAGGGAATCGATGCGGCAATCGTCAGGGCCGTTTCTTCCAGAGTGCTGTTCGTGAGGTATCCCGGCAGCAGGCACAGGATGACCGCGACTGCGAGGCTGCCGCGTCCGAGGAGCGGGCCCCAGGTCAAGGGCCAGGCGAGCACAGGCCCCATGAGCAGGAGCGCCCAGAAGAGCGTCAGCAGCGTGATACCGACATGGGCGGCCCAAAGCGAAGCGATGACTGCGACCGCGACGACGATGCTGGCCACCGTTCGTACGAGGCGCCGCGCCGGTTCGCGGGTCGTACCCATTATCCAAGACGTCATGAGGCTCTCCCCGAACGGGGGAGCATGGCACAGCAAGGTTGAAACTTCGTGCAGCCCGCGGAGGGTCAGACCTTGATGCCGGCTTTCTTCGCGTCAGCGAGGAAGATTTCGAGACCTTTGTCCGTGAGCGGATGGTTGACCAGGGACTTGATCACGGCCGGCGGGGCGGTCATCACATCGGCGCCGGCGAGCGCGCAGAGCTTGACGTGGTTGGGCGTGCGGATCGAGGCGGCGAGGATTTCGGTGTCGAACAGGTAGTTGTCGTAGATCTGGCGGATCTCGTGGATGAGATCCATGCCGTCGAGGTGGATGTCATCGAGGCGGCCGATGAAGGGCGAGATGAAGGTGGCGCCGGCTTTCGCGGCGAGGAGCGCCTGGTTGGCCGAGAAGCAGAGCGTGACGTTGACCTGCGTGCCCTCCCCCGTCAGCGTCTTGCAGGCCTTGAGGCCGTCCAGCGTGAGCGGGAGTTTCACGGTGACGTTGGAGGCGATCTTCGCGAGCTTGCGGCCTTCCTTGATCATGCCGTCATAATCGGTCGCGACGACTTCGGCGCTGACCGGGCCGGGGGTCAGCGCGCAGATTTCGGCGATGACTTCGGCGAAGGGACGGCCGGACTTGGCGATCAGCGACGGGTTCGTCGTCACCCCGTCGATGAGGCCGGTGGCGGCGAGGTCAGCGATGTCTTTCGTGTCGGCGGTATCGACGAAGAATTTCATGGATCAAAGGTTCCTGCGAAGTGAGTCGCAGGGCTTATACCACCGGGCGGCCGATCGACGTATAGGCAAAGCCGTGCTTGGCCATGTCTTCCGGCGAGTAGATGTTGCGCAGGTCGATGACGATGTTGGATTTCATCGCCGACTTGATGCGGTCGAAGTCGAGCGCGCGGAACGAGTCCCATTCGGTGATGATGACCATCGCGTCAGCGCCTTCGATCGCCTTGTAGGCGCTGTCAGCAAACTCGATGCCCGAGAGGAGGTGCGCGGCTTCCTTCATCGCTTCCGGATCATACGCGACGACGCGGGCGCCGGCGGCGGTGAGCGCGGGAAGGATGTCGAGCGACGGCGCATCGCGCATGTCGTCCGTGTTCTGTTTGAATGCGAGGCCGAGCACGCCGATCGTCTTGCCCTTCACGTCGCCGCCCATCGCGGTGATGACTTTCGCGGCCATGGCTTTCTTGCGGGCCTTGTTGACCTCGACGACCGTGTCGACGATGCGGACCGGGCTGTCATAGTCGTTCGCCGTCTTGGTGAGGGCGAGGGTGTCTTTCGGGAAGCACGAGCCGCCATAGCCGGGGCCGGCGTTGAGGAATTTCGAGCCGATGCGGCCATCGAGGCCGATGCCGCGGGAGACTTCCTGGACGTTGGCGCCAACCTTCTCGCAGAGGTCTGCCATCTCGTTGATGAAGGTGATCTTCACGGCGAGGAAGGCGTTCGCGGCGTACTTGATCAGCTCCGACGTGCGGCGGGCGGTGAACAGGATCGGCGTCTCGTTCAGGAACAGGGGCCGGTAGAGCTCTTTCATGACCTGCTTGGCGCGCTCGTCCTCGGTGCCGACGACGACGCGGTCCGGGATCTTGAAGTCCTTGATGGCGGCGCCTTCGCGCAGGAATTCGGGGTTCGAGACCACGGCGAAGTCGCCGTCCGGGCGGACTTTGCGGATGATCGCCTCGACTTCGTCGCCGGTGCCGACGGGCACGGTGGATTTCGTGACGATGACCGTGAAGCCGTTCATTAGCGAGCCGATCTCTTCGGCGGCGGCATAGACGTAGGAGAGGTCCGCATGGCCATCGCCGCGGCGGGACGGCGTGCCGACCGCGATGAACACAGCGTCCGCGTCCTTGACCGCTTCAGCGGCGTCGGTCGTGAAGAACAGCCGCTCTTCCTTGACGTTCTTGGCGACCAGCGTGTCGAGGCCCGGCTCGTAGATCGGCATGATGCCCGCATGCAGCTTATCGATCTTGGAGGCATCCTTGTCCACGCAAGTGACGATATGGCCGAAATCGGCAAAGCAGGCGCCAGATACGAGGCCGACATAGCCCGTTCCGATAATCGCGACACGCATGGGAAATCCCTCAAAAACACACAAAGGCGGATGATCGCGTGCGGGGTGCAATTTTTGTGCGAAGGCGTCAAGGCGCGTTTGACCCAACTTGACCGGGTTGACTCAGGTCTTCGTTAACGACTAGATCAAAACGTGAACATCCGGGAGGGAAAGATGAGCCTTGTTTTCTATACGAACCCCATGTCGCGGGGGCGGATTGTGCGCTGGATGCTCGAAGAGACCGGCGCAGACTATGAGACGCGCTACCTCGGCTATGGGCCGGAGATGAGCGCGCCCGCCTATGAAGCGATCAACCCGATGCGGAAGGTGCCGGCGATCGTACATGATGGCACGGTGGTGACCGAATGCGCGGCGATCTGCCTGTATCTGGCGGACGCCTTTCCGAAGGCGGACCTTGCGCCGCCCCTGGATGCGCGGGCGGACTATTATCGCTGGATGCTGTTTGCGGCGGGGCCGTGGGAGGCGGCGAGCACGAACAAGTCGCTCGACGTGACGGTGCCGGCGGAGAAATCCGGCATGGTCGGCTATGGCGATTTCGAGCGGGCGCGGGACGTGATGCTGAGCGCCGTGCCGGAGACGGGCTACCTGCTGGGGCGGAAGTTTACGGCGCTGGACGTTTATATGGGCTCGCAGATCAGCTGGGGGACGCAGTTCGGGTCCATCGAGACGACGCCGCGCGTCGCGGGATACCTGGAGCGGGTGCTGACCCGCCGGGCCTATATCCGTGCAAGCGAAATGGATAATGCCGCGATGGCGGATCAGGGCGCGGCGGGCTGACCCGGACTGGCCTGGGGCGTGACGCGGTAGATGGTGGCCGGGCCAGCCTGGAGAGCAGGCTCAAGCCAGGCGGGGGCGCGGCCGGCGAGGATCTCGCCGATCAACCCCTTCGGCGAATGCTGCGCGAAGAAGAGCATGTCGGGGTCGGCCGGACACACCAGGATATAGTCGACGCTGGCGGACCGGAGGCGGGCGCGGGCCTCGACAGGATGGGCGGTGTAGATCGCCAGGGCCGCTTCGATGCCGTCGGCGTTGCGATGGTAGTGGCCGTAGAGGGCGCTGTGTTTCGTGTTCAGCAGCAGTCCGGGTGTCTCGGAGGCGGGGGCCAGGATGCGGCCGGGCGGAAGCGTGTTCAGGGCAGCATGCACGGCGCGCGGGTCGCAGGCGGGCGCGGCGGCGCCCGACAGTGTCGCAGCCGGGGGCGGCGCGGACAGGGTCATGCCGGCGGCGCCCCAGATGGTGGGTACGGAGACGATGACGACCCCGAGATAGGCGAGACGCGGGAGGCCCTGCCCGGCTTCACCCGACCAGAGGCGGGCGGCGAGCACGGCCAGCGGCAGGACAGCGAAGAGCTGGCCGAACACGTAGAAGCGCGTCTGATAGAGCGCGAAGGCGAGCGAGACCGTCAGCATCACGGTCAGCAGGAGACCGGCGCGGCGGGTGGCGGGTGAGCAGGCGAGCCAGATGGCGGCGGCAAGGCCGGCGACTGTGGTGCCGAGCCGGAAGAGGACTTCGTCGAGCCGGCCATCGAGATAGGCGAGCGTGGGGCGGGCCTCCTCGACGCGGGCGAGCCACAACTCCTGCGCCGCCGGGGAGAGGGCGTCCAAGGGATTGGACAGGCATTGCGGCCCGGTGACGGCGAGCAGCGCGCCGGTGACGGCGGCGACATTGGCGAGCGCGGCGATGCGGATTGCGAGCGATTTTTCCGAAGCGACCTGAGCCGCGAGCGCGAAGGCAGCGCCGCCGGCAAGGCCTGCGAGGAGCGTGACGGACGAATGCGCGTCGCATCGCACGGTCCAATAGTCGAGCGGCCCGACCGTGATCAGGAAGGTGGCGGCAAGGACCGCGGCGAAGCTGGCACCGAAGGCGACCGCGCCGCGCCGGGACGGCTCGCCGGAGACCATCCAGTCCACGGCCACGAAAGCCGCGAGCACGGCGGCGAACACCCAGACTTCGACGCCGACCGCAACGGCGAGGCCCAGCGCCGCGCCTGCCAGCGCAAGATGGCTCGCCGGCCGGGACGGCGCGAGCAGGGCGCCGCCCGCCAGCAGGATCAGGCCGAGCTGGAGATTGTGGTGGTCGATCGCGCCGGGCAGGAAGCGGAAGTGCCGGTAGAGCACGGCGAAGGCCAGCAGCGCGGCAAAGGCGATCACACCACGCCCACCGAAGGCGCGGGCGCCGAGCATGACGCCCCAGATGACAATCAGTACGCTGATGAGCGGCCAAACGGTGATCGCGACGGCCAGGGCAGCGTCCGGGCCGATCAGCGGCGTGAGCGGCGCGGCAATCAGAACCATCTGCAGGTCCACGAGACGAGACCAGTGCATCGGCGTGCCGCCCTCGAGGCCGAGACGGGGCTGCGTCAGGTCAAACCAGCTCTGCCCGTCGATCAGCGCGCGCACCTGGACGAGACGCATGACGTCGTCGCCGTCGGGACCGATGGCGCCGAGGCTTCCCCTCAGTAGACTGACGATCAAAAGACAGGCGATGACTGCGGCCGAGAGCAGCAGGCCGGCGCGGCGTTCTGCGAAGGAGGCGGGGCGGACCGGCGCCGTCATCTGGAAACTGCCCTTCGAGCAAGGCTAACTTAACGAGTGCCAGATATCACATGGAAACATTCACCAAAGACTGAACGCGATGACGCCCGAATCCAGCCGTTACAGCCTCGCCGTGCTCCTGCCCTGTTACAATGAGGGCTTGTCGATTGCACAGGTCGTCATCAGCTTCCGCAAGGCGCTGCCGGGCGCGCGCATCTATGTGTATGACAACAACTCCGTGGATGACACGGCGCAGCAGGCCGCGCTCGCAGGCGCGACGGTGATCACCTGCAAGCGGCAGGGCAAGGGCAATGTCGTGCGCCAGATGTTCGCCGACATCGAAGCCGATATCTACATCATGGCCGACGGTGACGGCACGTATGACGCCCATGCGGCGCCGCGGATGATCGATGCCCTGATCGCCGACCGCGCCGACATGGTGGTGGGCACGCGGCGCAACATTACCGGGGATGCCGGCCGGCGCGGACACGCCTTCGGTAACCATATGTTCAACCGGGTGTACCAGGCGATGTTCGGCCGGGACTTTACCGACATCTTCTCGGGCTACCGCGTGTTCACGCGGCGGTTTGCCAAGAGCTTCCCCGCGCATTCGGCCGGCTTCGAGATCGAGACGGAAATGTCCGTACACGCCTCGACATTGCGCTTGCCGGTCACCGAGATCGAGCTGGAATATGGCCGCCGGGTCGAAGGCTCGACGAGCAAGCTGTCGACGTTCCGGGATGGCGCGCGTATCCTGATGATGATGGCGATGCTTCTGAAGGAGACGAAGCCGTTCGTGTTCTTTGGCTGGATCGCGGCCGGATTGTTCGCGGCTTGCTCGGCCCTGATGATCCCGATCACGCTGGAATTCTTCGCGACCGGGCTTGTGGAGCGGATCCCGAGCGTGATGCTGGCGATGACGCTGCTGGTCGGTGCGATGCTGTCCCTCTCCTGCGGCATCATTCTGGACTCGGTGTCCCGGGCGCGCGTCGAGCAGAAGCGGATCTTCTACCTGTCTCAGGCGCCGGCGCGGGGCGAGCGTGCGCATCCGGGCGCCGCGCCCATCGAGGAGCGGGAGATGACCCTCCCGGTACGGAGCACGGGCACCTGATGCGCCGCGAGATGACGAACCGTATCCGCTTCGTGCTGGAGGATATCGTGCCGCCGGTTCTGCGCGACTCTGGCCTGTTCCGGGCAGCCGCCTCGATGGCGTGGGGCAGCCATGTGGCGGACCTCGCGCGCTTCCGGGCGCGGGCGGCGTTCCTGACGGACGAGGAGTATGAGGCGCTCTACCGCAAGCATCCGCGCGTGCACGAGGATACCGACAATTCGGACGCCTGCATTGCAGCGATCGCAAAAGATATCGTCGGCGACAGCGTGATCGATGTCGGCTGCGGCACGGGCGCGCTTCTTCGCCGCGTACAGGCTGCACGCCCGGACCTTCGCCGGCTGGCGGGGGCTGATTTCGTCATCGATCCGGATCTGAAAGACGATGGCATCGAGTATCTCGCCGCGAAGGTCGAAGCCCTGCCCTTTCCGGACAAGGCCTTCGACACGGTGATCTGCACGCATGTGATCGAGCACATCGTGGACTACCGCGCGGCGATCGCCGAGCTGCGCCGGGTCGCGGCGCGGCGGCTGATCATCGTGGTGCCGCGCGAGCGCGAGTACCGTTACACTTTCAACCCGCACGTCAACTTCTTTCCGTACACGCACAGCTTCCTGCGCGCGATGATGCCGGTGCCGGACGCCCACGTGTGCCGCGAGATCGGCCGGGACATCTATTACCGCGAGGATATCGCTGGTTAGACACTGGCGGTCACCGACCGTGGAAAGCGAGCGTTCCGGCCGCCTGGAAACGCCCCGATCATCGCAGTTCGAACGGCCCGGCAGGCTTGACTTCAAACCGCCGCGTAGCAAAGTCACTGGGCTTACACCGCGGGGAGTTGGCGATGGATCGGCGTTCGTTCTTGGTCGCGACTTCCGCAATACTGGCACAATCTGCTTTCGCGCAAACCGGTGGCTCCAAGGTGAGGAGCGCTCTGGTGATCGGCAACGTGTCTTACAGCCCGCTGATCGGAACCCTGCGCAATCCCGGCAATGATACGCGTGAAGTGGGCAAAGCGCTGAAGCGTCACGGATTCGACATATACGGTGGCGCACCGCTGA
>JAIXVM010000096.1 GCA_027482995.1 Hyphomonadaceae bacterium
CGGGTTGTCGAGCCCGGGCAAGGGCTGCGCGCTCACTTCAAGGGGATCCAGGTCGCCGCCGGGTGGGCTGTCTTCGGTGTTCAGGCTCGACATGCTCGACTAGCCGGTGACGGCCCCTGTTGTTCCGTGTCCACGGAAAGAAGCTGAAGTGGGGCGGGCTGCGCGGTGCAATCTGTCACGGACTTCATGTTGGGAAGCGAACTACGCCCTCGCGAGCCCCGCGTAAAGCCGAGCGCCGCCGTCGCTTCATGGAAGCGAAGACCCTGCAGACGCGATTTTCGGGGTGGAATGGTGTGCCCAACAGGATTCGAACCTGTGACCTACTGATTAAAAGTCAGTTGCTCTACCAGCTGAGCTATGGGCACGACCTTGCCGGTCCATCCGGACCGAGCGAGGCATTTAGGCTGCAGGGCGAGGCGGGTCAACCGCTACCTGCACGCCAAGGCTTGATAGGACCGGCTTTTTGGCGTTCGCTCGGGAAATGAAGGTCTTTTTCGCTGCCACCCTGCTCAGTTTGACGCTGATTGGATGCGCCTCGCGTGCCGATGCGCCCGGAACATCGAATTCCGGCGATGACCTGACCAATGCCGTTCTCACGCCGCTCGACGACTTCAACCTTCGCCGGACCGAGGTTCCGCCCGTGCTGGCCTCTATGGACAGCCCTTACGCCCTCGACGCGGATATGACGTGCGACGAAATCACGGCGGAGATTGCGGAGCTCGACAGCGTGCTCGGGCCAGACTGGGATGCCCCGGCCCCCGCCGAACAGCTGAAAAGCGAAATGCTGACGCAAGAAGCCTCCGAAGCGGCCATGGGCGCGGTCGAATCAGGTGCGACGGGGTGGATTCCCTTCCGGGGCCTGCTGAGGAAGGCGACCGGAGCCGAAAGCCATGAGACTCGTTACAAGCAGGCGTTCAACATCGGTGCCCAGCGGCGTGCCTATTTGAAAGGCTACGGACTGGCCAAGAACTGTTCCGAGCCTGCGCGGCCAGACTTTGCCACGATGTTGATCCGAAATTCCGAAGCGGCGGGCGACGGAAAGTAAGGCTCAGGCCTCCCGGCCTTCTTTGGGTGCCGACCGGGTTGCGGCCCACTTGGACGACAGGCGCGCCCGCAAGGCTTCGAATCTGCCCTCGGCAATCGCGGCGCGCATTTCAGACATCAGCGCCTGAAAGAAAGCTGTGTTGTGCCAGGAGAGCACCATCGGGCCGAGATACTCGCCGGCCTTGAACAGGTGATGCAGGTAGGCGCGGGAAAAGTCGCGACTGGCGGGGCAATCGACCGCTTCGTCCAGCGGTGAAAGATTCTCGGCAAACTTCGCATTTGTGACGTTGACCGGACCGTCCCAGGTCCAGGCCTGGCCGTGGCGGCCGGAGCGCGTGGGCAGCACGCAGTCGAACATGTCGATGCCGCGAGCGACGCTTTCCACAAGGTCTATCGGCTTGCCGACGCCCATCACATAGCGCGGCAGATGCGCCGGCAGGTGCGGGACTGTGAAATCGATCGTGTCACACATCTGCTGGTGCCCCTCGCCGACCGCGAGGCCACCAAGGGCGATGCCGCCGAAGCCTTGAGCGATCACGCCCTTGGCAGAGCGTTCGCGCAGCGCCGGGAAGTTCGAGCCCTGCACGATGCCGAATAGCGTCTGCGCCTCGCGGTCACCAAACGCATCAAGGCTGCGCTGGCCCCAGCGGAGGGAGAGTTCGAGACTGCGCTCGGCTTCCTGCGCGGTGCATGGAAAGTTCGTGCACTCGTCGAGTTGCATGGAGATGTCCGCGCCCAGCAGGTCGGCCTGGATTTCGATGGAGCGGGCCGGCGTCAGCCGGTGGGTCGAGCCGTCGATATGGCTCTGGAAGGTCACGCCGTCGGCGTCCATCTTGCGGAGCTGAGCGAGCGACCAGACCTGGAACCCGCCTGAGTCGGTGAGCATCGGGCCCGGCCATTTGGCGAAGGCGTGCAGCCCGCCGAGCGTCTTCACGCGTTCGGCGCCGGGGCGCAGCATCAGGTGATAGGTGTTGCCAAGGATGATGTCGGCGCCAGTGGACGCGACCTGATCCATGTAAAGCGCCTTGACCGTTCCGGCGGTGCCGACCGGCATGAAGGCGGGCGTGCGGATATCGCCGCGCGGCGTGCGAAGGCGGCCCGTGCGGGCTGCGCCTTCAGTTGCGCTGATTTCAAACGGAAAGATGGCCATGGGCTGGGCCTATAGGCCGGGCCCTGCGCGAAGCCAAGCGCGGCGGTCAGGCCGCCATCGCCCCCCAGGCCGCCATCAGGATGGCAAAGGCGCGCATATCGCCTGTGGTGGTCGGGGCCATCTTGTTCATGACGTAGGCATAGGTGGTGCGCGCATCCATGTCGCTGACGACGAGCGAGCCACCATAACCGCCCCAGTAGATCGAATTGGGGTTCGGGAATGGCACCATGCCGCCGGACAGGCCGAAGCCCATGCCGTAGCGCACCGGGATGCCGAGGATCTTGTCCGTGCCCTCGATCTGCAGTTCGAGCGCCTTGCGGACACCGGCCTCCGACAGGATCTGCTTGCCGTTGGCGAACCCGCCATTGGCCATCAGCGACTGGACGGCCGCAACGGAGCGCGCATTGCCCGTGCCGCCGGCGGCCGGGATTTCAGCGCCGCGCCAGGCGCGCGTGCGGGTATCCAGCGGGTTGAGCGGCGGATTGTTCGCCATGTTGGCGATGAGCTCGTCGGGCGTGCCATGCCCCAGCGTGCCGCCGGGCGGCGGCGGCGTCAGTTCACCGACGCGGTGATCCTCCGTGGACGGAAGACCGATGTGGAAATCCGCGCCGAGCGGCTCCGCGATCTCCTTGCGGAACACGTTGCCGACGGTCTCGCCGGCCACGCGGCGGATCACTTCGCCGACCAGATAGCCCTGCGTCATGGCGTGATAGCCGGGGGCCGTGCCGGGTTTCCAGTACGGCGCCTGGGCGGCGAGCAGGCTCGTCGCCTTCTCCCAGTCGTAGAGGTCTTCGCGAACGAGCGGTTCCTTCCAGCCGGACAGGCCGGCCGAATGGCTCATCAGGTGCGCGACGGTGACATCAGCTTTGCCGTTGGCTGCAAATTCCGGCCAGTACTTGGCGACCGGCGCGGTGAAATCGAGCGCGCCCTTGTCTGCGAGGTAGAGCGCGGTGAGCGCCGTCATTGTCTTGGTCGTCGAATAGACGTTGACGATGGTGTCTTTTTGCCAGGGCTTGGTCTGGGCTTCATCGGCAAAGCCAGCCCAGATGTCGACCACGGGCTTGCCTTCAAGCGTCATGCAGAAGGACGCGCCGTTCTCCTGCACGCCGTCGAAATTGGATTCAAACGCAGCCTTTACAGGCGCGAACCGATCCTCAGCGAAGCCGCTGGCCTGCACACTTGTCATGTCGTCCTCCGATCCCGCCCCCGTCCGGTCTTCCGGATCGCGTCTGCAGGGAGGGCATGGCTTAACGCAGGGACTGCAAGCGTGACAATACCTTCCGCTAGGGCCGGAGGCGGTTGCCGGGGCACAACGCTTACTCGATCAGAAGGTGATTTCGACCCCGGCCAGCTCAGGCAGCTGCAGCACGATCACGAGGTCGCGCAGCTCCTGGCGGGCCGCCTTGTGGCTCATCGTGAAGGCCACATTCGAGGACGATTCCGACAGGTCGAGCAGTGTCAGGCCGGCCGGGAACAGCTCGCGGTAGATGACGCGCTCCGACAGACCCGGCGCGAGACGAAATCCGATACGCTTGGACAGGTGCTCGAGCGCGCCGCCGACGCGTTCCTTGTTGCGCGCCGCCAGCGGTGACATGCGATTGCGCATCACCACCCAATCGATCGGGCGGCGGCTGGTCTGGGCCTTGGTCTTGCGGCAGTTCCAGACCATCTCCGAGTAGAAGCTGGGCCGAAGCACTTCGAGCGTCTGCGGATTCACGTCGCCGAGCAGATCGAAATCCACGAAGCTGTCATTCAGCGGCGTGATCAGCGTATCGGCGTGCATATGGGCGAGGCGCGACAGGAACGTGTCACCGCCAGGCGCATCGATGATGATGAAGTCGCATTCGCGCTTGAGCCGGCTGAGCGACGTCATGAAGCGCTGGCTCTCTTCCGCTTCGGCGCGGTCGAGATCGCGCTCCTTGCTGGCTTCGAGGCGCACGATTTCCGGCATCTTCAGCGCGGCATTGGTGTTCTGCATCCAGCGCGTGCGGTTTTCGAGATACCGCGTCAGCGAGCGCTGGCGGACATCGAGGTCGATTACGCCGACCTTCTTGCCGATGCAGAGCAGCGCGACGCTGAGGTGGACCGAAACGGTGGATTTGCCGGCACCGCCCTTTTCATTGCCGATGACAATGACGCGCGCATCAGCAGCTTGCTGGGTAATGTCGGCCAAGCCTGTCCGGCTCAAGGAAGACATCCCATCGGCAGGCATTCACGCTACTCCACACAACACGGCCACTGGCCGGCAAAACCTTTCGCATCAAGCGACGCGAGATAGCGATTCAATAGACGTGGAGGGTTTCTGAAGTGTTAGGCTGCTTTCAATAAAGAGATCATCTTCATCGAATGCGACAACATTTGTGAGCACCGGAACGGGTGCGGCGATCTCGTCAAACAGGGCCGGGTCAAACGCAACCGAACCTGCATAGACCGGCTGATAGGTTTCCTCGGCCGAGAGCGGCATCTTCATCAGGTTCGACAGGATCGAGCGCAGGCCGGACAAGGCGCCCGACACGCGGCCGTATTCCTGGTTCAGCATGTAAACTTCAGACGAAACCGCCGCCTGCGGACGATCAAACAACCACGAATCGGCCAGATCATCCGGCACAGCACTGCTTCGGCGCTCTTCCGGCTCGCGCACTTGAATGCGGGCCTGCCGCAGTCCCAGCGAAACAGCCCCGTACAAGGCCAACGATCTAACGGAGTTAACGATGTGATGTGCCATGACTAGGAAATTCCAGCTTATGAGTTAACAACCGGTTTACTTCATCCTGACGCGGAGCCGGAACAAAGTGAATTCCACGCAAGAAAAGACGATCACCGTCATCCGCACGCGTGTGGCGTTGCAGCAACAGGTGCGTGGCTGGAAAGCCGCAGGTGAAACAGTGGGATTCGTGCCAACGATGGGGGCGCTTCACACCGGCCATTTGTCGCTCGTTGAAAAGGCAAAGGAAAACGCGAGCCGGACCGTCGCAAGCATATTCGTTAACCCGACCCAGTTCGCCCCCGGCGAGGACTTCGACACCTATCCGAGGCGCGAAGCCGAAGATCTGGCCTTGCTGGCCGGCGTAGGGTGCGACGCCGTTTATCTGCCGGGTGTTGCAGAAATGTATCCGGATGGTTCGGTCACGGACGTTCGGGTCAACGGAATGTCGGACCTGTTGGACGGCATTTACCGCCCGCACTTCTTCTATGGAGTCGCAACCGTCGTGGCGCGGCTGTTCCTGCATGTCCAACCGGATGTCGCCGTTTTCGGCGAGAAGGATTTCCAGCAGTTGCAGATTATCCGCCGAATGGTTCGCGATCTCGGCTTCCCTGTGCAGATCATCGGCGGCGAAACACGGCGCGATGCGGACGGGCTCGCCCAGTCGTCGCGCAATCTCTATTTGTCGCCCGAAGAGCGCCAAATCGCAGGTGCGATGTTCGCCGCGCTGCATCGCGCTTCCGTCAGGCTATCGCTCGGGGCCAGGCCTTCCGACGTACGGGCCGAGGCGATCGCCCATCTGTCACGGTCAGGCTTTCGCAGCGTGGACTATATCGCGCTCGTCGACCCGGACTCGCTCATCGCCTTGCCCGATGATGAACCACTCGCCCCCGGCAAGGCGAGGCTTCTGGGCGCGGCCTGGCTCGGCCGCACGCGGCTGATCGACAATCTCAGCGTGCGGCGGTGAAGGCCTTTAGGGCGTCGAGGCAGCGCTGGTTGTCGTCTGCGCTCCCCACCGTGATCCGGAGCTTGGTGGGCAGGCCGTAGCCTGCGATCGCCCGGACCAGGACAGCGTTGTCCTTCAGGTGCTGATGCGCCGCCGCCGCGCGCTCGGCCGACCCGAACTCGGCCACCACGAAATTGGCGTGGGATGCGGGCGTCGGAAGGCCAAGGGCGGTGAGCTCCGAGGTCAGGATATCCCGCCACTGCGTGTTGTGCTCGCGCGATAAGCGGAGGAACGCCTCATCCCCCACACTCGCAATGCCAGCTTCGACCGCCAGCGTGTTCACGTTGAACGGTCCCCGGATGCGCTGGAACGTGTCTGCGATGGCTCTCGGCATGTAGGCCCAACCGAGGCGAAGTGCGGCCAGGCCGTAGATCTTCGAGAAGGTGCGCATCATCACCGTGGTGTCGCGGCGGTCCACGAGATCACGCAGGTCGGCTTCGTATTGAGGCCCGAGATATTCCGAGTACGCACCATCGACAACGAACAGGACATGCGGCGGCAGCGCATCCTGAAGGCCGCGCAACGCGTCGAGCGACAGCATCGTGCCGGTCGGGTTGTTGGGATTGGCGAGAAACAGGATCTTCGTGCGCGGCGACACGGCGCCGAGGATCGCGTTCACCCCGGCCGTCATGTCCGTTTCCGGAGCCTTGATCGCGGCGGCGCCGTGGGCACGCGCAG
>JAIXVM010000331.1 GCA_027482995.1 Hyphomonadaceae bacterium
CCTCGGCGCATGGCACCAATCCCGCCACTGCCGTACAGTGCGGATTCATCGTGGACGAGATCAAAGCAAATGCGCGCGGCCGCGTGGACATGGCGGAGCTGCGCGAGAAACTGCAGCGTACGGATGACGTGGCCGGCATCATGCTGACCAATCCGAATACATGCGGCCTGTTCGAGACCGACATCAAGGAGATTGCCGACCTGATCCACGCGGCAGGCGGCTATTTCTACTGTGACGGCGCGAACTTCAATGCCATCGTCGGCCGGGTTCGCCCGGGTGACCTCGGCGTCGATGCGATGCACATCAACCTGCACAAGACGTTCTCCACCCCGCATGGTGGCGGCGGCCCGGGCTCAGGCCCGACCGTGTTCTCTGAAGCGCTCGCGCCGTATGCCCCGGTGCCGTTCGTGACCAAGGATGAGGATGGCCTGTTCCGGCTTGTCGAGCATGTGGACGGCGACGCGAAGGACTCCTTCGGCCGGATGGTGGCCTTCCATGGCCAGATGGGCATGTTTGTCCGTGCCCTGACTTATATGCTGAGCCATGGCGCGGACGGGCTGAAACAGGTGGCTGAGGATGCGGTACTGAACGCCAACTACATTCAGGCGCGGCTGAAGCATGTGATGACGCCGGCGTTCGAGGGCTTCTGCATGCACGAAGCCTTGTTCTCGGATGCGTTCACGGCGGACGGGATCGAGACGATCGACATTGCCAAGGCGCTGATCGACGAGGGCTACCATCCGATGACGATGTATTTCCCGCTGGTTGTCCATGGCGCGATGCTGATCGAGCCGACGGAGACCGAGTCCAAGGCGGAACTCGACCGGTTCTGCGACTCGCTCGAGTCGATTGCCCGGCGGGCGGCGCAGGGCGACGAGACCCTCAAGGGCGCGCCCTATCTGGCGCCGGCCAAACGGCTCGACGAGACGCGCGCGGCGCGCAAGCCGGTACTGAAGTGGACGGCGCCTGCGGCGGAGTCTGTGGCGGCCGAATAGGCTGCGTCAGACCGTCCGGGTGCGGAAGATACGCTGGCGCAGCCAGCCGAAGGCGGCCTGCGCCGGCTGCTCGGCGATCATGTAGCCAACCCAGCCCGCGGCAATTGCGGCGGCGGTTCCAGCTGTGACGAAAAGCAGGTTGTCCAGTATGCCCGGCGCGCCCAGCCGGAAGATCGGGGCGAGGGGGCTCGTCACTTCGGTGCGCGCCATCAGGCGCTGCAGGATGCCCAGTGCGAACAGGTGGAACAGGTAGATCGAGTAGGACCAGTTGCCGAGGTGCGCGAACATGCCGAGCAGGCCGCGCCAGACCGCGGTGGTTGCGAGCAGCCAGCCGGGCCGTGCCTGTCCGAGCAACCATCCGGTCCACAGGACAATCAGCATCGTCACCCCGCCAATGATCACCGCGAGGATGACGGCGCCGCGGCGCGCCTCGACGGGGCTCGCCGGATCGAGGCCGAACAGCTGATTGATCAGTACGGCGGCAACCGCGCCGGCCACGGCCGGGATCAGCCAGGCGAGGCGGCCCTGATCGTTGAGGCTGGCCATGCCGTATATCAGCCCGGCGCAGGGCAATCCGATTTCCAGCACGCGGCCCCATTGCAGGGTGTAAGGCGATGGCACGCCCTGAAGGCACATCGCCGCCACGAGCCAGAGCATGCTCAGCAGCGTGATCAGGCCAGTACGCCAGAACATGCCTGAGGTGACCATCAGCCCAACCGCGGCGCCGAAGATGAATTCCATCGTCATCGGATGGACCACGAGCGTCAGCACGTTCTGGGCGATGGGTAGCGACAGTCCCAGCAAGGACGCGCCGACGATCAGTGCGCCCCAGCCGAGCAGGGCAAATGGCAGGAACCGGCGCGGCAGCAGGAGGAGCAGGGCGAAGACGAGGTAGAAGTAGATCTCGTGGATCAGCGTCCAGCCGATCAGCAGGACGGGATAGTCGGCCTGCGGGATCAGCAGGAAGGATTTGACGAGGTATTGGTATTCGGGTGTTCCCGGCTTGATGGCGACGCCGCTGGAGTCGATCAGGGCGACGCCGCCGCTGAGCACCATGTAGAGAAGACCAAGCGCGGCCGCGACCCACCAGACCGGATAGACGCGCGTGACGCGGGCGAACAGAAAGTCCGCGCTGGCGATGGGGCCGGGCCGGAGGTCCTGCGTGACCCAGACCATGATGAAGCCGGAGATCACGAAGAACAGATCGACGCCGGCAAAGCCGCTGGCGAAGAAGCCGCCGATCAGCGCGGCTTCACTGCTGCCCGACCGGACGAGGGCCGCCAGCTCAAGCGCGCGCGCGTGGTAGAGAACCACGAGCAAGGCGGCGATGCCGCGCAGGGCCTGAACCGATTGAAGCTTCATGATCGGCTTTTCCAGCCCTGTCGGTTACGCAACTTAAATTTTCTCTGGTGTATCAATGCGGCAACGGTGTTGCCAGACTTTCGACACACGTCTCGGGGTACTCTGGCAGCGTCACTCTCAGCCCCCATATCCGCGACATGCCCCAGGACCCGATCACGCCGCCTCAACCGACTTACCCCGCGCCGATGCCGATCCGGGTATCGCGTCAGGGTATCAATGTGACCCAGCGCCAGGGGCTCGCGCTGGGCGGCGCGGCATTGGTCGTGCTGTCATTGCCCATAGGTCTTGTCGTGCCATCCATTCCGCTGGCCTTGCCGATGGCGGTGATCGGGGCGGTACTGTTCGGGCTGAATGCGGTCTGGGCGCGCCGCTGGCTGGATGACATGTTCCGGCGGTATCCGCAGCTTGAGCAGAGGATGCCGGACTGGGTGATCCTGCTGGCCTCCGGCCGCCCCAAACGCGGCGCGGCGGAATAGGGCTCTTCTCGCGTGATTTGGGGCTTGGCCGGGCCTGCGCCACGTGGCATCGCGCGTGCATTGATTGGCAGATCAATCACCAGAGGGACGCGCGTGGCGGGTCGGGAACCGGACGAATCCACTTGGCGTGTTCGCGTCATTTCGCCGTCAGACCTGACGCCGCAAGACATTGCGGCGTGGAATGGTCTGCGCGCGGGCCATCCCGACTATGACACACCGCTGCTGTCGCCGGAGTTTGCCAAAGCCGTGGGCGGCGGGCGCCGCGATGCCCGCGTCAGCCTGATCGAAGATGCGCAGGGCCTTGCCGCCGTGTTCGCCTTCCATGCGCGCCCCGACGGGCTTGCCCGGCCGATCGGCGTGCCATTTTGCGACTATTCGGGGCCGGTGGTGCGGGCGGACGCCGCGCTCAGCCTGACGGACATCGTCCGGCTATCGGGCATGGGCGGGTACCGGACCTATTCGTTGCTGGACCCGTTCCACAAGTTTGCTGCGGAAAGGGCCGGCGGGGTCACCTCCCAGCTGGTCCGGCTCAAGGGCTTGTCGGCGGCCGAGTATCTCGAGCAGCGGCGGGCCGAGTATCCCAAGCGCTTCAAGAACTTCCGCCGCCTTCAAAGCGTGATGAAACGCGATGGCTATGAGCTTCGTCTGAGCTGGGGGCCGCTCGATGACCGGCTGCGCGACGCGCTGTACGGCTTCAAGTCCGAGCAATATCGCGCCAGCGGCCTCGTGGACCTCATCACGGCGCCGATGTCGCGCGCGATGCTGGATACGATCCAGGTGCATCCCGGCGGCTTCCAGGCCAGCCTGTGGGCGAATGACCAGTTCGTCAGCGGCGATTTCGGATTCCGGGACGGTTCGGCCTTCCATCCCTGGATCGCCGTGTATGATCCGGCCTTCTCGGCCTATTCGCCGGGCAATCTGCTTCAGAAGCAGGTGCTCAAGGAAATCGAGTCGCTGGGGCTTGAGTCCTATGATCTCGCCGAGGGGCATGACCACTACAAGAAGTACTTCACGAATTGCGGCCGCACGATTTACAGCGCGGATGTGACGGTGCCCGGACGGCGCGGCTGGCTATTGTCGGCGCAGGCCGCACTCTGGAAGGCCAGCGGCGCCGGCAAGGACGGTTCGGCGACCAGCCGGCTGAAACGGCGTGTTGATCAGGCCGCCGTCAGCCATGACCGGACCTCCGACCGGATCGCCGATCTGTTCACGGCGCTTCGCAAACGCGGCGTTTCCGCCACACCTTCGGGGGGACATGCGGCCGAGGCCGACTGATCCTTTTCGCAGCCCTTGCCATTCGTTCAAAACCCCGCACACATGCAGCGCTGGAACTGATACCGGGGCTGACATGAACTTCAGACTTCTCTGCCTGGCGGTCGTCGCCGGGCTTTTCGTGGCGGCTTGCGACCGGCCTGGCAAAGGCGGCGATGAGGCATCGACATCCTCGATCGCGAACCCGTTTCCCTCGACCTACAAGCCGTATCCCTCGAAGACCCTGCTGATCACCAACGCGACCGTGATCGACGGCGCAGGCGGCCTGATCGAGAAGGGCTCGGTGCTGATCGAGGACGGCAAGATCAAGGCGGTCGGCACCGACCTCAAGGCGCCGAGCGGCGCGGCCACGATCGACGCGGCCGGCAAATGGGTGACACCCGGCATCATCGACAATCACAGCCACCTCGGGGCGTATCCTTCGCCGGGCGTCGATGCGCATGGCGACGGCAACGAGATTTCCGGGCCGGTGACGGCAGAGGTCTGGGTTGAGCATTCGGTCTGGCCTCAGGACCCCGGCTTCACACGGGCCCTCGCCGGCGGCATCACGTCGCTGCAGATCCTGCCGGGTAGCGCGAACCTGTTCGGTGGCCGGGGCGTGACGCTCAAGAACGTGCCCGCCCGCACCGTTCAGGGCATGAAGTTTCCCGGTGCGCCGTATACATTGAAGATGGCGTGCGGGGAAAACCCGAAGCGCGTCTACGGCTATGGCGGCGGCAACACGCCGGGCGGGGCGCCGTATTCGCGAATGGGCAATGTCGCCGGGTACCGTGACGCATGGATCAAGGCGACCGAGTACAAGAAAGACTGGGACCGGTTCAACGCGGGCGGCGGCTCCGAGCCGAAGCGTGACCTCGAGCTCGAAACGCTGGCGGGAGTGCTCAACGGCGAGATCCTCGTTCACATGCACTGCTACCGCGCCGACGAGATGGCCCAGATCATGGATATCTCCAAGGAGTTTGGCTACAAGGTCGCGGCCTTCCACCACGCCGTCGAGAGCTACAAGATTGCCGACAAGCTCGCCGAGTACGGCGCCTGCTCGTCGATGTGGGCTGACTGGTGGGGCTTCAAGATGGAAGCCTATGACGGCATCCGCGAGAATATCCCGCTCGTCCACAATGCCGGCGCCTGCGCCATTGTGCATTCCGACAGCGAGGTCGGCATCCAGCGCCTTAACCAGGAAGCGGCCAAGGCCTGGGCCGATGGCAAGCGCATCGGCATCGACATTCCGATTGAAGTGGCGTGGCAATGGCTGTCGCTGAACCCGGCAAAGTCGCTCGGTGTAGACGACAAGACCGGAAGCCTCGAGCCCGGCAAGATGGCCGATGTGGTGATCTGGTCCGGCAATCCGTTCAGCACCTATTCGCAAGCCGAGAAGGTCTATGTGGACGGCGCGCTGATGTTTGATCGCAACGATCCTGCGAGCCAGCCCGTCATGGATTTCGAACTTGGCCAACCCGGTGAGGGAGACCGCAAATGATCCGTCGTATGATGATGAGTCTGGCCGTCCTGGCGGCCGCCCCTCTGGCATTCGCCCAGCCCGTGGTCGTCTATGGCGAGAAGGTCTGGACGGGCACCAGCCAGGGCACGCTCGAGAACGGTGTCGTCGTCGTCGAGAATGGCCGCATCACGTCAGTCGGCGCCGCACCGGCCCGCGTGCCGGCAGGCGCGCTTGAAGTGCGCGCCAAATGGGTCACGCCCGGCCTGATTTCGGCATTCTCGCGCACCGGTCTGTCCGAAGTCAGCGGTGTGGATGACGCGAATGATGGCGGCGCGGGCAAGTCGGCCTTTTCGGCGGCGCTCAATGCCGCCGACGGGTTCAACCCGGACGCAACCTCCATCGCGGTCACCCGTCTCGAAGGCTTTACGCGGCTTGCGGTTGCGCCCGAGGCGGCATCCAAACTGTTCGGCGGGCAGGGCTTCCTTGCAGACACGACCGGCCTGACCGGCAGCGTCTTCGAGGAGCGTGCGTTCACCTATGTCGTGCTTGGCGAAACTGGGGCGTCGTTGGCCGGCGGATCGCGTACGGCAGCCTGGGCCTCGCTGCGCGGCGCGTTCGACGATGTGCGTTTCTTCGCTGCCCGCTACATGAGCCACAATGACGGCAACGTGCTGACGCGCATGGACGCGCAGGCCCTGATGCAGGAGGTCCGCGGCCATCAGCTGATCCTATTCCAGGCCAACCGGGCGCGCCACCGGAATGCGATAATGGATTTCCAGGAGGAAAACCCGTCGCTGAAAGTCGCGATTGTGGGGGCCGATGAGGGCTGGCGCGTGGCCAGGCGGCTGGCCGCGCTTGAGATCCCGGTCATCGTCGATGCCTTTTCGAACCTGCCCGCCAGCTTCTCCCAGCTCGCCGCGACCAGCGAAAACGCCCAGCGGCTGGCCGACGCCGGCGTCACGGTGGCGATCGTTCACTTCGAGAATGACAGCCATCAGGCCCGCCTCGCCACCCAGGTGGCCGGGAATGCGGTGGCGAATGGCATGCCGTTCGATGTCGCGATGAAAGCCCTGACCACAGCGCCGGCCGAAATCTTCGGGATGGAGGACCTCGGCGTTCTCGCGCCCGGAGCCCGCGCCGATGTCGTGGCCTGGGACGGAGACCCGCTGGAAGTGACCTCCGCGCCGGTTGCCGTCTACATTGACGGCGAGTCGCAGCCGATGGTTTCTCGGCAGACCAAGCTGCGCGACCGGTACCGGACCCTCGACGAAAGTGAGCGCCCCATGGCGTTCAAGCGGTAAACCTCAGCGGATTTCGCCTGACAGGTGAATGCGGCCCGATCCTTGCTTGACGGGCGCAAATCTTTGGGTTTTTTCCGTTTCGTTCTGGAAGGGTGCGCCATGACCGCGAAAATTCTGACCGATTGGGACAGCGAGAAAGCGTCCCGCTTTGGAAATGATCTCATTGTGGCGCAGCACACGCTGCACAAGCGCCCGATGTTTTCCGATGCTGGTCTTGCCGACCTGCTCGACCGCTATCCGCGCGAGGCCTTCGGTATTCACACGATGGGGACGAAACGTTCCGACAAGGACGGCTTCCGGAAAGGCACGCCCGGCAAACTCAACGGCGAGCAGCTGCTCGAGGCCGTGAAGCGCGGACGCCTCTGGATCAACCTTCGCAATGCGAATGCCCATCTGCCCGAATATGCTGCGCTTTGCGACGAGATGTTCGGCGAGCTCGATGCTGCCAATGGCGTCAAGACGATGAAGCGCGATGTCGGCGTGCTGATTTCCAGCCCGAATGCCCGCGTGTTCTATCACCTTGATATTCCGATGGTGACGCTCTGGCAGATCAAGGGCGAGAAGACGATGTACGTCTATCCGCGCGGCGGCCGGTTTGCGCCGGATCCGCAGATCGAGGCGATCGTACTGCGCGAGCAGGAAGAAGAGATCGATTACGATCCGTCCTATGACGATTATGCCCTGCCGGTGGTCATGAAGCCGGGCACGGTCGCCAGTTGGCCGCAGACGGCGCCGCACCGGATCGACAACAGCGATTGCGTGAACGTCTCGCTGTCCTGCGAATTCATGACGTTTGACTCGTTGATCCACGCCAATGCGCTGTACGCCAATGGCGCCATGCGCCGCTGGTGGGGCCTCAATCCGTCGATCGAGCGGGACGGCGCCCTGGCCAAGTATTCCAAGGCGGGTCTCGCCCGGGCGTTCAAGCTGTTCAACTCCCGTAAATCTTTCGAAAAGCAGATTAAGCCGACCTTCGTTGTCGACCTCGAAGCGGAAAATGCGGTGCGCGATCTCGTTGCCGCATAGCCGCCTTAATCGAGGGCGATGAAACGGCGCCACTCGGTTCGGGTAAAGTCATGCTGCTTGCGTTCCTTTTTTCACTCGCGATGGCAACCGGTACGGGCCCAATGCATGCCGCTCTGGAGGCCACCGAGGCCCCCGACACGCTGCGCGCGGCCTTCACGGTTGAGCTGTCCTCGAATTCTGCCCAGCACACCTATTTCTTCGATCCCCGTCTGCCGCGTGGCGAGCGCTGGGTTCTGGTGGAGCGGCGCGGATACGATCCCGAACTCGTATCGGTGGCGGAAGCCTGGGCGGCGGAGCCCGCGCCTGACGGCCGTCTCTTCCCGGATGACCTGCGCGAGAGTCTTGGGTCTTCGGTTGATGTGAACACGGACGGTGACGCCTGGCGCCTCAGCTTCCGTCATCATCCAAATTACAATGATACCGAATTCGACGTCTGGGCTGCCGAGCAGTTGAAAGCGACCGCGTGGCTCGACCCTGTCGGCGAGCGGTTCCAGCGGATCGACTATACCTTGCCCAAGCCGGTATCCGGCCCGACGGGTGGCAAGCTGACGCGCTATGACCAGAGCTACCTGCTGAAAACCGAGCCGCGCTGGGGCTTCTCCTACGTGTCCGGTTTCACGATCGATCTTGAAGCGCGCGCGGCGTTCAAGCGGTTCGAGCGCCGTTATGAGGCGCGGGTGACGGATGTGTACTTCTTTTTCGCGAGCACCGACGCGGAGGCTGAATATGACAGCCGCCGGGCGGACGCCTTGCAGATGGCCTCTGGACCGGCAACGCCCGGGCGCTAGACTCGGCGCATGACGATTCACATGGTCAAGCTCTGCGTCGGCGCAGACGATATCGATGATCTTGCCGATTGGCAGAAGCGACTGATGAAATCGCTGCCAAACCCCGTGCATCACACACGGATGGCGCCGAAACGCGCTGAAGAAATGCTGGCCGGCGGCTCGATCTACTGGGTCATCAAGCGGGCGATCCGCGTGCGCCAGCGCATCATCGACATTCGGATCGTGGCGGACGACGAGGGCAAGGACCTGTGCGAACTGGTCTTCGACCCGGAACTCGTGCGCACCTACGCCCAGCCGAAGCGGCCCTTCCAGGGATGGCGTTACCTTAAGCCCACAGAAGCGCCACGCGACCTGAAATCCGGCGAACTGGCCGTCGATCTGCCGCCAGACCTCGACGCAGCTCTCAAAGATGCCGGCGTCTGGTAGGCTGCGTGCCAATCACTCGCCCGCCATTGAAAATCCCTGCGGGTTGTTGGAAATAGCCGCGTTCCAGCCCCGGTTTCCTGAAAGGCTCCGCGATGCCCCAATTCGACATGATCCTGATCACCCCGCGTGAAGCCGAAGGCGCAGAAGCGATTCAGCCCACGGCCGCTACGCCCGTTCGCGAGGGCGGCGGGGACGAGACGTATCGGTGCGGCGGCTGCAAGACCAAGCTGCTGATCAACGTGGCGCACCGGGATGCGCACGGCGTGGTCGTGAAGTGCGGCAAGTGCGGCAAGATCAACACCGAACCGCATCACCACCATCATTGAGATTGCCTATTCCGGCGGGATGATCGACACCGCAGCTTCCATCACCGAGGCAGGCGAATGAGCGAATTCCTGAGCCAATACGGCGTCCTGATCGCCGCGCTCGCGGCGGTTGGCCTGTTTGCGGGCCTCGTCGCCGGCATGTTCGGGATTGGCGGCGGATCGGTGATCGTGCCGGTCCTGTTCTTCCTGTTCGACGGCATGGGGTTTGGCGAAACCGCGATGCATGTGGCGGTGTCCACGTCGCTCGCCACCATCATCCTGACATCCATCCGAAGCGTGATGGCCCACCAGACGCACGGCGCGGTGGACTGGAGCATCATCCGGACCTGGGCGCCGTGGATCATGTTCGGTGCGGTCTGCGGGATCGGGCTCTCCGGTATCATGTCGAAGCAGATGCTGTTGGGCCTGTTCGGGTCGCTGCTGGTGCTGCTGGCGCTGCAGCTCGTCTTTGGCCGGCCGAGCTGGACACTGGCGCCGCAGATGCCGGGCGGCGCGGCGAGGGCGGGTCTAGGTACTGCCGTGGGTACCCTGTCGGCCCTGATGGGCATCGGCGGAGGCACGTTCGGCGTGACCCTGATGACGCTGTGCAGCACGCCGATCCACCGCGCGGTTGCGACCGCAGCCGGATGGGGCGTGGCCATCGGGCTGCCGGGCGCGCTGGCGGCCATCCTGGTCGGGTGGGGCCGGGAGGGCCTTCCGCCGGTCTCGCTGGGCTTCGTGAACCTGCCGGCCTTCGCGCTGATTTCCGTGTTTACGGTGCTGATGGCGCCGGTGGGCGCGGCTCTGGCGCACCGCCTCGATGCTGACCGGCTGCGCAAGCTGTTTGGCCTGCTTCTCGCAGTGGTGGCGCTTCGGATGGTCTGGCAGGCGCTGGGCGCCGGTTGACCCTTCAGCCGGCGCGCAGGTAGAGCGGCGAGGCCCGTTTCATTTTGACAGCATTGCTGAGCCGCCCCCATGTTCGATCACCCTTCCTTTGACGATCACGAGGGCGTGCACACGTTCTTTGACGCGGCCACTGGCCTGCGCTGCGTGATTGCCGTCCACTCCACGGCGCTTGGGCCCGCGGCAGGCGGGTGCCGGATGTGGAACTATGTGTCCGGCGACGCGATGCTGACCGACGTGCTGCGCCTGTCGCAAGGGATGAGTTACAAGAATGCGATGGCGGGCATTCCGCTCGGCGGCGGCAAGGCGGTGATCTGGGGCGATCCGAAATCCGGCAAGTCGGCGGACCTGTTCCGCGCCTTTGGCCGCGCCGTGCAAAGCCTGAACGGCAGCTACTACACGGCGGAAGACGTGGGCGTGGATGTCTCCGACATGGCGACGGTGCGCGAGGAAACCCGTTTCGTTGCAGGTCTCAGCGAAGGCGACGCGGCGAGCGGCGACCCGTCGCCGGTGACCGCGAGGGGCGTTTATCTCGGCATCCGGGAAGTCGCGCGGCGCCTGTTCGGGACGGACGATCTGAATGGCCGCACGATTGCGGTGCAGGGCGTCGGCTCGGTCGGCGGCTATAGCTGCGATCATCTCGCCGCCGCCGGCGCGCGGCTGATCATCACCGATATCGACGCCGAGGCGCTTGCCGCCGTTGCCAAGCGGACCGGCGCCGAGATCGTTGCGCCGAATGATATCTATGATGTTGAGGCCGACATCTTCTCGCCGAACGCGCTGGGGGCTGTCGTCAACGAGAAGACGCTCGCGCGTCTCAAGGTGAAGGGCATCGCGGGCGGCGCCAACAACCAGCTCGTCGTCAAGGAAATGGGTGAGTTCCTGCGCCGCAAGGGCATCCTCTATGCGCCCGATTACGTTATCAATGGTGGCGGCATCATCAACGTGGCAGCCGAAATTTCAGGCAATTACTCCCGCGAATGGGTTGATGCCACACTCGCACGCCTGATCGACACGCTCGGGTCCGTTCTGGATGAAGCGCTACAGTCCAATCAGCCCACCAACTATGTGGCGGACCGGATCGCACGTTCACGGATTGCCGCAGCGCGCCCGGGTGTATTGCGCGGAAGTTAACGCGCAGGCCGCAATTGCCGCACTGGCTGAAAAGCGATGTTGTCCATCTTGTTGTAGAAGGGACGGCATGGATAAGCTCACTGTCCTCGTTGTGATTGCTGTCAGCGTGTTTTTATACTTCACGCATGACGCCGGCTTTCAGTTTGAGAGCGCGGAACCCAGCGAGCGTGCCGAATTCGTTGAACGCCAGGCGCACCGCGCGGCGTCAGGTGCGCACTTTCTGATCAGTTCCGACGCGGACGCTGTGCTTGTGGCCCGCGACCAGAAATCCGTTCGCCTGAAAATCCCTTCGGACCGGACTGCAAACTTCGATCAGCGCCGGGCGGAAGTGTTCCGCAAGGCGTGCTCTGGTTATCTGGGGTCTTTTCTGGACGAGCATGCCATCACGCTTCGCTTCGAATTCTATCGCAGCTCCGGCGCGATGGCGGGCAGCATGAAGATGTCACCCGGCGCCTGCGCGTCTGTGGCAAAATCTAAGGACTGACCGGGCGGGGCCGGGCGTGACCCGCTCGGCATACGTATTGTCCACAAGTGTGACCGCAATGGACGGGTGATAGCGTCAAGCTGCCGCTGGGCAGGCTCCTGGCGGCAGACACTCTTCAGGAGGCGGAGCATGACTCTCAAGCGAATCACACTTCAGCTGGCCCGCAATCCGGGACTGCCGGCAGGCGATCCGGAGCAAGGCTACATGATTGTCGCGCCGTTGACCGTCGCCGGTCAGCTCGACGCAGACGCCTGGCCCGCGCAGCGCAAGGCATGCCGGGTCTACCGGTTTCATCCGGACCCGGCCGAAAAGGCGGATGGCTGGCTTGCCCACAAGGGGAAGAACTGGTTTTTCCGGTATGATGAAGAGGCTGAGGGTGACGACGAACCGGTCTTCCGGCTCGCAGCCCACACCATCCGGGAAGGCGAATACGTCACGATTAACCACCCGGGCGGTGACGCCCAGACCTACAAGGTCACGGATGTCTCACCGGTCTGAGACCGGCGCGCAGCGATCAGAAGTTCCAGAGCAGTTGGACGCCGAACGTGCGCGGCTCGTTGACGAACCCTGTGAGGTTGTTGAAGTCGATCGCGCCTTCCAGAACTTCTTCGTCCGTGATGTTCCGTACAAAGATGGAAACGTCGTAGTCTCGGTCTGACTTGTAGCCGGCCTTCAGGCCGCCTTCCCAATAGCCATCCTGGCCAAACTCGGCGCTCTCATAGAGGAAGAAATTCGTTTCGCCCTTGAAGGCCCAGTCCGTGTATCCGTAGACTTCGCCGCCGGTGACCGGCACCGCGTAGCGGGCTGTGACGTTGGCGATCCATTCGGGGGCGTTGGGGAAGGCGTTTCCGGATATGTTGTAGCGTGTCACAGGGCCGATGGGCGTTGTGACCACCACGGCGGGGTCGAGCACGGTGCAGCGTGCACCGCATCCCGGCGCGAGGATGAGCGCGTCCTTGAACTCCGTGTTGTTGTAGGAAAGCCCGGCCGTCAGCAGAAGGCGCTCGGTCGGCGCGGCTTCAAGGTCGGCTTCGAAGCCATAGCCTTCGCTGGTGTCGGCGTTGAAGAGCGACACATCGTTCGTCAGTCCGCCGACGATCGTGAGCTGTTGTCCGTCGATCTCGTAGAAATAGACGCTGCCGTTGGCGCGCAGGCGCCGGTCGAAGAGTTCCGACTTCACGCCGGCCTCATAGGAGAGGACAAGTTCGCTGCCGGCTTGCGAGGGCTGGCCGAAGCGTTGCTGGATTGTGGGGCCGCGGAAGCCCTTGGCAACGCGGGCGTAGGTTTTGAGCGCGTCCGACACGGCATAGGTGGCGGAGACATCCCAGCTGATCTGTTCGTCGCCGATGGAGCGGACGGTGGCCGTCGTGAATTCCTTCTCGTCTTCCGTCCAGCGGACGCCGCCGCTGACTTCGAGCCGGTCTGACACATCATAGCCGAGCGAGACGAAGATGCCCGTGCTCTCGGTATCGAGCGAACGGCGCGCGACGGTTGTCTGCGGCCGGCCGGGAGCGAGGCTGTTGAAGCTGCGCGAGACGATGTCGACCTTCTCGTCAAACAGGAAAACGCCGGCTTGGCCGCGCAGGCGTCCGCCATCGTCATACACAAAGCGGATTTCGTGTGTGGTCTGATCAAGATCATCCACCGCGCCGCTTGTCTCGGACGCGAATGGAATGAAGCCCGGTCCGAAGTTCCCGGCGCCGAGGAAGGACGCGCCAAAGCCGCCATCGATATCGCCCCGGCTTTCGATTTCAGCCGTTTCGAAGCCGAACACATAAGTGGCCTTGATCGCGTCGGTCAGCGACTTGTCGAGGCGCAGCGTTGCGCCTGATGTGTCCTGGCGTAGGAAGTTGTCGGCATCATAGAACACGGTTTCGCGGTCGAAACCCGAGCCGATGCCGCGATTGCCCCGGTCAATTATGTTGGCGCGGAAAAGCCGCGCATCGCCATCGTTCGAACGGGCATGAAGGTTGAGCAGCGCTTCGAAATCCGAACCTTTCGGTGTGAACAGGACCTGCGCGCGGCCGGCCACTTCCTTGAAGCCTTCATAGCGATCGGACTCGCCCGTGAGCGCGTTGTCGACGTACGGGTCGCGCTCCTGATAAAGGCCGGACAGGCGCACCGAGAGCACATCCTCCGCCAACGGAAGGTTTATCGCCCCCTCGACATCGCGCGTATTGTAGGTGCCATAGGAGGCGCGGACGAAGGCTTCGAATTCGTCCTGCGGTTTGCGCGAGTCGAACTTGATGATGCCGCCGGGTGTGTTGCGCCCGAACAGTGTGCCTTGCGGGCCGCGGAGCACTTCGATCCGCTCCAGGTCGAAGACCGGGAAACCCTTCAGGATCGGGCTCTCATAGGGCACATCGTCATAGACAAGGCTGACCGGCTGCGAGGCGTTGAGATCGAAATCGGTGTTGCCGATCCCGCGGATATAAAACCGCGGGAAGGCCCGGCCGAATGAACTCTCGGCGACAACGCTCGGCACGCGGGCCGACAGGAAGCGCACGTCGGCGCCGGACGCTTTCAGCGTGTCCAGTTTCTCGCCTGACAGGGTCGAGATCGAGACAGGCACGTCCTGAAGGTTTTCTTCCACGCGGGTGGCCGTCACCGTCACCGGGGCCAGACGCTTGTCCGCTGTCTCGTTCGACGTTTGCGCGAGGGCGGGGACGCCCGACATGCACGCTGCGATGAGGCTGGCGCTGGCCAGCAACCGGCGGAGAGAGGTGTTGGACGGCATCGAGATCACCTGGCTATGGAAAAGCAGACACATGGAGCGCAGGGCAGTTCGCGCCAGCCGGTGGTTTGTCACAGCCTGAAGGAAACGAAAACGCAGGTCGCCCGACGGGCGAGCGGAATGTTGCGCCTGCCGGCCGGTTTGCGTGATCGGCGGCAGCGTTGCACCGAGACCGGGCGCGGCCCGGCCGCTTCAGTTCCAGGGATTGAACCGGCGGGGTTTGCTGGGATCGAGCAGGTGGGCAGGCGGCTCGCTCGGCAGGTCTTCGAACTCGATGCCCGGCTTTTGCGATGCGAAGGGCTCGGCGACGGGCGCTTCATCCAACTCCATCAAGTCTTGCTCTGGCAGGTCGAGTGTTCCGTCGATGATCGCCGGCGCAGCTGTCTCGGCTTTGGGCGGCGCGGGCACGCTGGCCGGCGGCGTGGCCGGATGGCTGGGCGCGCCGGATCTCTGCGCCGCGCCGAGGCCGAAGCCGAACGGAATGGACGACAGGGAAATTGGCTGAGCCAGCGTCGGTGTCGCCAGCGTTGGTTCGGCGAGCGGTTCCTGAATTGCGGCCGGTTGTGCCGGGATTTCCTGTGGGGGCTCCGGGGCCAGCGCTGGTTCCGGTGCGGCCGGCGGCGCTTCCAGGGTTGCGACTTCCAGCTGTTGAGGAGAGGCTTCGGCTGGATGCGGCTCTGCGGTTGGTTCGACAGCCGGCGTCTCTGCAACTTGCGCTTCGACTGCGGCTTGTTGCGCAGGTGCGCTGGCCGAGGGGAAGAAGTCTCCAAACGTGCCGAAAGACCCCGGCTCTTCGACGAGTGGTTCGACTTCAACAGACGCCGTAGGTTCTTCAACGGCGAACACGGCTGCCGGTGTTATCTCCGGCTCTGGCTCAGGCTCGGCGGGGACCGGGACCTCAATCTCGGGAACCGCCAGAACGATCTCGGGTTCCGGCTGGACAACGGGTTCCGGCGGGGCGACCGGTTCCACGATCGGAGCTTCGACGAGTGCAATCGCCTCGGCCGTAACCGGCGCCGGCTCAGGCTCTGGTTCGGACGTCTCGGCGGGAGGCGCGGCGCCGCCGTTGATCTGGTCCGCCAACGTGGCCACCGCAGCGGTGATGGCCGTTTCGCTTTCGATCAGCGCGGTTTCGTCCGTGGTCGAATCCGGCGCATCTCCGCCCAGTTCGGGCACGGGCCAGACCGGCGCGGCGTCTTCGACCGCCTCGAGCCCGGCGAGTAGCGTGCTGATCGCCTTTTCCGTTCCACGGGCATGCCGGTGTGCATCCCGGTACAGTTCCGCGATGAACCGGGCATAGGGGCGCCCTTGCGCATCGAGTTCATCCGCGAACTCGTCCGGCAGGCAGGATTCGATCTCGCGGCCCATGCCATCCGTCAGCAATACGGCATGCGGCTCCGGCGTGAGCACCACGCGGTAGCCTTCCGTATCATGCACAACGGTCGCGTTTTCGCCTTCGGTCCACGCGACCCTTTGCCGGCGCGTCATATCGCTGAGCTTGTCGATCAGGCGCTTGGTGGAGGGATGCAGCATTACGGCGCGCTTTCCTTGGAGGAGGCGAATGTAACGACCGCGTCAGGTTAGCCCGCCCTGCGACAAGTTTCAAACCTTTGAAGTGCCTAAACTACACCTGCGCCGCCGCGCATCAGCCCGGCGAAGGCGCAGGGACCGGAGGGTAGAAACTCATTTGTGCCAGCGGCGGCGCGCCGGTCTGGTCCGTCCGGAAGTAGAGGGAGAAATACGGTGGGGCGTCGCTGGACTTGCAGGTGATCGAGAATTCCCCGCCCGCGCCGTGCGTCTCGCAGCTCGCCAGCTCGTCTTGTCTCAGATCGCTGTAGCGAGTCGTGCCGACACGCATGCCGTTGGGGCCTTCGACGGTCGGATCATTGGTGCGAACGCGGCCCACGAAACCACGTGACCAGTCGGCCTCGACAATAAAACGCGGCGACTCGGTGCCAGGCGCGCGGACCTGAAAGACCGGCTGCGCCTTTGCGCCTTCGCCTTCAGTTGTGGACACGACGGTGTGGCCGGGAAAGGCCGCTTCGATGGCTGATAGCGTGAAGGGCGTTGTGCCGGTGATGCCCATGACGCCCGCCGGTCCCATCATGGGACCTTGCGCGTTTCCGACGATTTTCTTCACGCGCGCAACATCGCGCAGGAAATCTTTCACAGGCTCGCTGCCCGCCACGGAGAGATCGGTGCGAAAGCCGCGCACGACGCCGTCCGGCGAGACGAGCAGGTAGGTGGGCGTCCAGTTTATGTTCAGGGTTTCGCGCAGGCTGCCATCGGTATCGAGCACGGTGGGGAGGACGTAGCCTGCCGCCTCGAAGTAGGCATCAAGTGAGCCGTACTTGCCGAACATTTCCTCCGGTGTTGCGCGCGCCTTGCTGGCGGGAACATGGATCGAAATGAAATCCAGATCCGGGTCCTGGGCGATCGCGCGTTCGAGGGCGGCGACATACGGACCGTCTGCGACGCAGTCGCTGCACCAGGCACCCCAGACGTCGATCACGGTCCAGCGGTTGAGCGCTGCCGACTCGAAAACCTTGCCGTCCGCCATGGTTGCCGAGAAATCCGGCAGCTTTTCGCCGAGCAAGGCATAACTGAACGGGCGGTTGTTCGCGTCTCGCAGCACACCGTCGCCTTTGGTGTCCGCGGCGCCGTCCGGTGGCGGCGCATTCTCTGTCAGGAAGGCAGTGGCCTCAATTGTGGTGGTGGCGACGGCCGGCCCGGTCGCTTTCGTCTCCGAAGTGCTGGCTGCGCCACACGCGGCAATGGCGATAAACGCGGACAAGGCAATCAAGGGACGCAGCATTGAACGCAAACTCCTGAAGTCATGCATGCACTGGCATGAGCCCCGGGCGCGAAGAAGGCAATCCATCTTGAAATAGAAAGGGCGGCCCAAGCGGGCCGCCCATCCATTATTCTGTAGTGGCGAGAGAGATCAGCTATAGATCTCGAACAGGCCGGCTGCGCCCATGCCGCCGCCGATACACATGGTGACAACGCCCCATTTCGCCTTGCGGCGCTGGCCTTCCAGAAGGAGCGAGCCGGTGCAGCGTGCGCCGGTCATGCCGAACGGGTGGCCGATCGAGATCGCGCCGCCGTTGACGTTGTATTTCTCGGGGTCGATGCCGAGACGGTCGCGCGAATAGAGGCACTGCGACGCGAACGCTTCGTTCAGTTCCCAGAGGTCGATGTCGTCGACTTTCAGGCCGTGACGCTCCAGAAGGCGCGGAACGGCGAAGACCGGGCCAATGCCCATCTCATCCGGATCGCAACCGGCGACGTTGAAGCCAGCGAAACGGCCGAGCGGCTTCAGGCCGCGCTTGGCGGCTTCCTTGGCTTCCATGATCAGTACGGCGGCGGCGCCGTCCGACAGCTGCGAAGCGTTGCCGGCGGTGACGTACTTGCCCTGTTTCACGACCTGGCCGCCCGAGAAGACCGGCGGCAGGCCAGCGAGGCTTTCATAGGTCGTGCCGGGACGGTTGCAGTCGTCCTTGTCGGCCATCACGTCCTGGAACGTCTCTTCCTTGGTTTCCTTGTTGATCAGTTTCATGCGGGTCGCCAGCGGCACGATTTCCGCCGCCATGTGACCCTTCTTCTGGAACTCGGCGGTGCGGCGCTGGCTCTCGGCGGAATACTGGTCCTGGTACTCACGGCTGACATTGTAGCGGTCGGCCACGATCTCGGCGGTCTCGATCATGGTCATCCAGATGGCCGGCCACTTTTTCGCGAGTTCCGGTTCGAAATAGCGGTGACGGTTGGTGTGACCCGAACCCTGCACGATGCTGAGGCTTTCGACGCCGCCGCCGACCGTGACGGAGGCGCCTTCGTTGATAACCGTGTGGGCGGCGTTGGCGATCGCCTGCAGGCCAGAGGAGCAGAACCGGTTGATGGTTGCGCCCGACGTGGTCGACGGGCAACCGGCGGCGAGGGCGGCGTTGCGGGCGACGTTATGGCCGGTGGCGCCTTCCGGCGTGGCGCAGCCCAGGAACACGTCTTCGACGGCTTCAGCTTCGACACCGGCGCGGTCCAGCGCGCCCTTGATGACATGGCCGGCCATCGTGATGCCGTGCGTGTCATTGAGGGCGCCGCGACCGGCTTTGGTCAGGGCGGTTCGGGCAGTAGAGACGATAACGGCTTCGCGCATGGCTTCCTCCAGAATGTTTGGCGTCGAGTTGCGGCGCACCGTAACGATTGCAACTGGCCCGCGCCAGACTTCCCTTAACGTAAAGGGAGGCTTTGAAACGAAAAAACCCGCCCGGCAGAACCGGGCGGGTTGATCGTGTCGCGAAAGTCGCGGGATCAGGCCGTGATCTTGGCTTTCGGCGCAGCGGATTTCACAGCCTCGTCCACATAGGCTTCAAACTTGGCGAAGTTCTCGACGAACATGTCGGCGAGTTTCGCAGCCTGTGCGTCATAGGCGGCCGGGTCAGCCCAGGTCGAGCGCGGGTCGAGGATTTTCGAGTCGACGCCCGGAACCGAGACCGGAACCATGAAGCCGAAGGTTTCGTCCTTGCGGAACTGAACGGTATTCAGCGAGCCGTCGAGCGCGGCGTTCAGCAGGGCACGGGTTGCCTTGATCGGCATCCGGTTGCCCTGGCCGTAGGGGCCGCCGGTCCAGCCGGTCGAGACCAGCCAGCAGTCAACGTCGTATTTTGCGATCAGGCGACGCAGGAGATTTCCGTACTCGGACGGATGGCGCGGCATGAACGGACCGCCGAAGCATGTCGAGAAAGTGGCCGAAGGTTCGGTCACGCCTTTTTCGGTGCCGGCAACGCGCGCGGTGTAACCGGACAGGAAGTGATACATCGCCTGGGCAGGTGTCAGCTTCGCAATCGGAGGCATGATGCCGTAGGCGTCAGCCGTCAGCATGATGAGGTTTTTCGGCTGGCCGCAGCGGCCGGTCAGCGAGGCGTTCGGGATCGCTTCGATCGGGTAGGCGCCGCGCGAGTTTTCCGCGAGCGCAGCTGAGTCGAGATCGAGTTCGCGGGTGGTGGCATCCATCACGACGTTCTCGAGCACGGTGCCCCACTGTTTGGTGGTCGCGTAGATTTCAGGCTCGGCTTCAGCCGACAGCTTGATCATCTTGGCGTAGCAGCCGCCTTCGAAGTTGAAGAGGCCGTTCTCTGACCAGCCATGCTCGTCGTCGCCAATCAGCGTGCGCGAAGCATCGGCCGAGAGGGTGGTCTTGCCGGTGCCGGACAGGCCGAAGAAGATGGCCGCATCGTCCTTGTCGGAGGTGTTGACCGAGCAGTGCATCGGCATGACGCCCTGGTCGGGCAGGAGGTAGTTGAGGATCGTGAAGACCGATTTCTTGGTCTCGCCGGCATAGGACGTGCCGCCGATCAGGATGAGGCGCTTGGCGAAGTTGACCGCAATCACCGTCTCGGAGCGCGTGCCGTGCTTGGCCGGGTCGGCGCGGAAGCTCGGGCAGTTGATGATGGTGAAGCCGGTACGGAACGATTTCGCTTCATCCGTAGTCGGAAGACGCAGGAGGTGCCGGATGAACAGCGAGTGCCAGGCGAATTCGGTCACGACGGTTACGGGCACGCGGTAGTCGAGGTCTGCGCCGCCGAATAGGTCTTGCGAATAAACGTCCTGCTTGGACAGGTGCGCTTTGAAGTCTGCCCACAGAGCATCGAAATGCGCGGGCGACATGGCGGCATTGTTGTCCCACCAGACGGTGTTTTCGGTCAGCTCATCGCGAACCGTGAATTTGTCTTTTGCCGAACGGCCGGTGTGTTGTCCGGTTTCGACCACGAGCGCTCCGCCTTTTGCAACGCGCGCTTCGCCTTGAGCGACCGCCGTTTCGTAAAGCCGGGCTTCGTTCCAGTTCTTGCGGACCGATTTCGGACGAACGCCCAACTCGGAAAGGATTGCTACAGTATCGCTCATGTCACCCTCGTTTTTAGCGATTTTACTTGGCCGCCCCGGGCCTAGTCACCCCGCGCCAGATAGCGCCGGGCGTGAATGATTTGCAACATCTATGCCGGTCAGAAGTCGATCATTTGACCAATACTTGAGCAGCAAAACCCGCCAAATAAAAATGTCCACCGGTGTCAAATACTTGATCAGTTTATGCTGCGGCGCGTCATGTCCGAAAGGAGGCCAGGTAGCACAAAACCGGCGTGGTCAGGTTTTCCGGCAAGGCGTCCAGGCTGAACCAACCCCATCCACCATGCTTCTCCGGTTCGAGGTTCTGCGGTTCGCCAGCGCGAATCCTCGCTTCGTAAACAGGAGCAATCCAGTGGCGGCCATCGCCGCGGTCGATGGTCTCGGCAATGCAGGCGAGATGCAGGATTTCGATCTCGATGCCGAGTTCTTCGGCGATCTCCCGGCGCGCCGTGTCCTCGGCCCGTTCGCCGAAATCAATCTTGCCGCCGGCGAGGCCCCAGGCGCCGGCTTCAGGTTCCCTCAGGCGCTGGATGAGCAGCAACCGGCCTTCCGCGTCTCGTATGGCGGCGCCGCAACCGGCCTCGGGCTTGCGCTCAGTCATGTGCCGCCGAAGGCAGCCAGCGCTGCCCTCGCAATCTCGTCGCCCCATTCCTGAACGAAGTGTCCGCCGTCCGGAATGATCAAGGGTTCAGGACAATTCCGGATCTGGCCGCGCAGTGCCTGCATATGCGGCAGGCCCAGCACCGGATCCTGCGCGCCGACCGCCATGAAGCTTGGTCCCGTCCAGTCCTGCGCCCACCATTCGGCCGCCCGCCGGGACACGTCGACACCTTCCATGTCGGGGGCGACCATCACGAGTTCGGGAAAGCGGCGGACGCCCGCCTTGTAGCTCGCATCGGGATAGGGCGCGGCATAGGCGGCGGCCTCGTCATCCGACAGGACCGGGCTCGCGCGCTTCATCAACGCGGCAACGTCTAGGTCGGGCTGGGTGCGGTTGAATGCCTTCCAGGCTTCGAACCCCGGGCCCGGGGACTGGCCGACGGCGATCGTCGTGTTCATCACGATGAGCCGTTCGAACAGTTCGGGCATATCCACGGGAATCGTCAGGCCGAGCAGTCCGCCCCAGTCCTGCACCACCAGCGTGATGTTTGTCAGATCGAGATGCCGGATCAGCGCCAGCATCATGTTCCGATGGAAATGGAAGGTGTAGACGGCGTCGTCCACCGGCTTGTCGGAGCGCCCGAAGCCCAGCCAGTCCGGCGCGATCACGCGCGCGCCGGTCGCCGCAAAGACCGGGATCATCTTGCGATAGAGATAGCTCCAGCTGGGCTGGCCGTGCAGGCACAGGAATGTCCGGTGTGCCTCTTCTGGGCCTTCGTCAATGTAGTGAACGCGCAGTCCCTCATACCCTGCCAGAGTGTCCACATAGTGCGGCGCGAAACTGTAGCTGGGCAGTCCGGCAAACCGGTCATCGGGTGTGCGTTTCGCGCTGACGGGCATCTGACGTGGGCCTTCAGTTGGAGATCAGGACACTCGCCTTGGCCGGGCCGGCAGCGCAACAATAAAAAAGGCCGCCAAGGCAAACCCTGGCGGCCCGAGGAGAGCTATAGACCCAAAGAGGGCTTACTTCTTGGCAGCGGCGTTGCACTCGGTGAGCTGCTCAGCCGTCAGTTCGGATTTCGTGTTGCGCAGGGCGGTCAGCTCGCCGACTTCCTTGGCGATCTTCTTGCAGATGCGCACGGTCGGGGCTTTGCGGTCGAGTTCTGCGGTGCACGTGGTGCCTTCGCAGGACCAGACAACGCTCTCGGCGATGACGCGCTTTTCCTTGACCGGGTTAACGGTCTCGAAGGTGTAAGAGTTGCTGGCGAAAGCAGGCGCAGCGATGGCTGCGAATGCGGCGGCGGCAATGATGGAACGGAGCATGGGAGGGTGCCTTATCGTCCGGGGTTGAAACGGCTTGCGGTGGTTAGGCTTTTGGCCTGCTTCGTTGACTATAGAACGCTGAATAATTCGTCAAGCGTTCAGAGTGCTCAATTCAGAATTATTGGAGAACGGTTCGTTCCACATGCTGCGGTGCAGCATTCTGGCTTGCCCCGGCGGCACAAATTGCCGCCTCGCCTGACAGGCGTATGGTGACTTCAAAGCCGCGACGTAATGGAGGAAACCATGGACTTTAACATACCGAAGGACATCGCCGACTATCTCGTCGTGCTGGACAAGTTCATCGAAGACGAGATCAAGCCGCTGCAGGCGCAGGACGATAACGAGCGCTTCTTCGACCATCGCCGCGAATGGGCGCGCACCGATTTCGACAATGAAGGCCTCCCGCGCCCCGAATGGGAAGCGCTGCTGCGCGAAGCCAAGAAACGCGCTGACAAGGCCGGGCACCTGCGATACGCCCTCCCCAAGGAGTTCGGCGGCCAGGATGGCACCAACCTCGGCATGGCGATCATCCGCGAGCATTTCGCCAAGCAGGGCCTCGGCCTGCACAATGACCTTCAGAACGAGCACTCGATCGTCGGCAACTTCCCACAAATCCTGATGCTGCGCGACTTTGCACGGCCCGACCAGAAGCACCTCGCCACCGCCGCGCTGGAAGGCAAGTTCATCGCC
>JAIXVM010000240.1 GCA_027482995.1 Hyphomonadaceae bacterium
CGAGGACGGGCCCCATGATCACGAGAGGCAGACCGGTGAGCAGCCAGTGCGCGAGGATCTTCGATAGGACGAGGAGCGACAGCGGCTGGGGCGCGAGCGTCAGCTGTTCGAGAGTGCCGTCGGCATAGTCGGAGGCGAACACGCGTGGGAGCGCGAGCATCGATGCGAGGAGCGCGGCGACCCAGAGGATTCCCGGAGCGATCACCCGGAGCACCGCCGGCTCCGGCCCGACGCCAAGCGGAAACAGGCCGACGCCGTCAAAGCCGACGCTGAAGATTTCGACGCCCTTGAGCAGATCGCCAAAGAGATAGAAGACAAGTCCGGGGGAAAGAAATGAGCACAGCTTTTCGAGAACCCGCTGGTTGGTCTACTTCTCTTCTTGACCAGATCGCAAAGCGAGGAAGCGGGCACACTCCCGATAAGGAAGTATCTGCCTACTGGAACGGAGGCATCAAGTGGGTGTCGTTGGCCGACTCATCTAAACTGGATCAAGGTCTCATCTTCGAGACTGACAAAGAAATTTCTGAACACGGCTTGGCCAATTCAAGCGCAGTGCTCCACCCAGCTGGGACCGTAATCCTTTCGCGGGATGCCGGCGTCGGCAAATCCGCGATCCTCGCCGGTCCCATGGCTGTCAGCCAACACTTCATGGCATGGCAATGTGAAGAACATGGCGAATTGCATAACTGGTTCCTCTATAACTGGCTCCAATTCCACAAGAAGGAATTTGAACGGCAAGCGGTCGGATCAACAATCAAGACTATTGGTCTGCCATACTTCAAAAAGCTACGAGTATCCTACCCGCCAATCGCGGAACAGCGCCGCATCGCGGAAATCCTCTCGACCTGGGATCGCGCAATTGAGTTGACCGAAGAGCTGATTGCGACCAGCCAGGCTCAGAAAAAATCACTTATGCAGCAACTCCTAAAGGGTAAAAAACGCCTTCCGGGTTTCAGCGGACGGTGGAGAAAGTCGACCATTGAAGAATTGTTCGACATCGGAACGGGTCAATCGAAAAGTTCCCAGATCGATGACAACGGAAGATACTTTATCGTCGATATGGGCTCAATTGATAGAGAGAGCCGCCTCTGCGCAAGCAAGCCAATAATCGATCGTAACGCTCCGTTGCGCGAAGGCGACCTGGTTATGCCCAAAGACGATATAGGTGGGGGACAGATCATTGGGCGAGTTGCATACATACCGAACGACGAAGATTTTGAGCTCGGCGATCATGTCTATCGCCTTCGCAGAAAAAAGCCTGAAGTCGATCCCAAGTACTTTTATTATTTGATCAACGCTGATCACGTTCGCCTATCACTGCGACGTAAGGCGAACGGAACTGCGCAGCTCGGTCTTGGGATAAAGGATTTGAGGAAGCAAGTAGTTACGTTTCCTCCATTGCACGAGCAACAGCAGATTTCACAGATTTTAGATTCGGCATTTGAAGTGATGTCAGCGTTGCGCTTGAAGCTCGAGAAACTCAAGTCGGAAAGATCCGCCCTGATGCAGGAACTTCTCACGGGCAAGCGCCGCGTGACGCTCCCTTCTTCCCAAGAGGAGGCAGCATGAAGATCGGCCTCTTTTTCGGCGCAGGAGCGGAGGTTGGCTATGGCCTGCCCCTTGGTGGGCGCTTCGCCATCGACCTATTTCGGCAAGACAATACAGATGAAAAGAACGCCCTGCGGAGCGTGCTAACCGGCATTGATCGCACGTCGGTTTACGCCACGAAGTGGCTTCCCGATGGTTACATCAACAAGCGAATTCATGCGTTCGGAAAGACCGAATTCCGCGCCCTGATCGAGTCCTCCATCGAGTATCGGCGCACAATTATCATCGAACGCCTCAATGCTCTCGACACGCTCTTTGAAAAGGCGCGCGATCACTGCGGCTTGACGGCTGAACGTGTGTCCGAAGCCTTCGAGAGCTTTACAGGGAAGACCTTCGGCGAACACACCTATAGCCAGACCATCAAGGTCAATCCGACGCTGTCGCAGGGGGTCCGACTTTTTGAGTCTGAATTCTATTCCGCAGTTTTGGATCTCATTCGGGCGGAAGGGGACACAAGCCAGATCGAGAAGTATGCGACGTCTATCCTTCAACTACTCATCGGCTCGTATGGCCAAGAGCTTGTTCAAAAAGTGAATCAGGAAATCTTCACTGAAGCTCCTGACGATCTTACGATCTTTGATGATATCAGCGGGATGTTTCGCCTCGAATTCGATAAAATCGGGAACACTGCACTTGAGCTTCTTCTGAAATCGAATGGCGGCTGCACGATTGACGATAACTCTTCAGTACACGACATATTTCTCGCAATCCTTCGCGAGATACTCGAGATACTGTTTTCGGAAGTCCTCGATTATCAAGCACTCATCGATAGCCACTGGCGTTATCTCTACTCTCCAAGAGAGGATTGGGCGAAGTTCACGAAGATGGTGATCTTCTTGCACACGACGCGGAACTATATGTTGGAGCATGTGAAGTCGAAATTCGACGGCACACGTGATGGCTACTATCACGATGTACTAGATCTCTTGGACGACGGACATGAAGTCAGCGGCGTCGGCACGGCTAATTACAATAGCCTTTTCAAGCGCATCATCGGCGATCGAGTAGAGCCGGAAGCCATCTTCCACCTCAATGGTGGCGTCAGTGACTTCTATAATCCCTACAAGAACACGGTCTCGTCGCTGCCTGAGGGTCAAGTTCCTATAGATCAGATATACGTGCCGTTCATGCTTACACAAAGCGGCGTTAAGCCTCTGACATCCATCGGAATGTCTCGTCGCTACGTCGACTTGTTTGATCTGTACAAGTCATCAGATGCTATCGTTGCTATTGGGTACAACTTTAACATCGATGACAACCACATCAACGGACTGTTCCGACAACTGATCGAAGACGAAGGTCGCACCTTTTTCTGGGTGCTACCGAAGAGTAACGAGTCGGACACTCGCCTCAAGCAACTGCTCGAAGAAAAAATGAGACTGCCGACTTCAGCGCGCGAGCGGGTTCACATTGTCCGCGTCGACCGCCAAACGCGGATGGTAGATCAAAACACGACTTGGATCAGTGCCGTCGTCTCAACCTTAGCCGACGCGGAGCCCGAATGAGCAATTTGAAGCGCACCGCGATCATCTATGACTACGATGGAACTCTCGCGCGAGGGAACATTCAAGAAAACAGTTTCCTGCCCGCGATTGATATGGAGCGCGCCGATTTCTGGCAGGAAGTTAAACGACTAACAAAGAAGCACGATGCGGACGAAATTCTTGTCTATATGCAGCTCATGCTTCGCAAAGCGCGGGAACGAGGAATCGAAGTTACTCGGGAGGCATTCCGCAGTCACGGTCGAGACTCAGCGCTCTTTGACGGACTAGTCGACCTATCTTGGTTTCATCGACTAAATGCCTTTGCGAGAGAGCGCGGCCTCGATCTTGAGCACTATATCATTTCTTCTGGCACTCAGGAGATGATTGAGGGGAGCGTCGTTGCCCCGGCGTTCAAGGCGATATTTGCTTCGCGCTACATCTACGACGATCAGGGACAAGCTGAATGGCCCAGCCTGGCGATCAACTACACGACTAAGACGCAATTTCTCTTTCGCATTAACAAGGGCATCGAAAACGTCTGGGATAATGAGGCGATCAACGCCTTCATGCCAGAGGCAGAGCGCCCAGTGCCGTTTGCGCGGATGATCTTCATCGGTGATGGCGATACCGATATTCCGGCGATGAAGATGACCTCACACAATGGAGGGCATTCCATCGCAGCCTACGACCCACAACGTGACGGGCGATCACTAGACAAGATCCACCGGCTGATTTCAGACCGACGGGTGAATTTTGTCGCGCCGGCTGACTATTCTGAGAACGCAACGATGGACATCCTTTTGAAGGGTATCTTGGGCCGCATTGCACGAGATGAAGGCTACAGGCCGCTCCCATGAATCAAACACCAAACACCGCCGAGCAGTACTCCGCACACATCCCTGCCCTTCAAACCTTGATGGCACTGGGATGGACATTCCTGCCTGTAGACAAGTGTCTTGCAATGCGCGGCGGCAACAACGCGGTGATCTTGCGCGGCGCACTCGTGGAGGAGCTTCGTAAGCGCCGCTTCGAGTTCAAGGGACAAAGCTATCCCCTCTCGACCAACGCGATCGATCAGATCGTCAGAGAGCTTGAGACGCCTGGACTTCAAGAAGGCCTGATCACAGCGAATGAGCGTCTCTATAATGCGATGACGCTCGGGATCACCGTCACGGAGTTCATCGACGGCAAGAAGCACAATCCCACAATTCCGATTGTCGATTGGAGCACGCCTGAGAATAACAGCTTCTTGGTGACCGAAGAGTTTGAAGTGCTATCGTCCGATGGCACGCGTACCCGCCGCCCAGACATCGTATGCTTCCTGAACGGCCTGCCCGTGGTTGTGATTGAGGCGAAGCGTCCAGATTCGGGCAATCCAAACAAATCGATGGTTGAAGAAGGCATCAGCCAAACCATCCGCAACCAGAAGAACGACGAGATCCCTCATCTCTTCGCCTACTCTCAGCTGCTCTTTTCGTTAAGCACGACTGAAGCCCGCTACGGCACCACGAAGACGCCGAAGAAATTCTGGGCCAAGTGGCACGAAGAAGAAATCACCGAAGAGCGATTCAAGGCGGTCAAGAACACTCCTCTCTCGCCAGGAGCAAGAGAGGCGCTGCTTCAGGGCAAATCGTTTGCGGTGAAGCGGCAGTTCGAACAGCTTTGGTCTGCCGAGCAGTACGTGACCGAACAAGACAGGACGATCATCAGCCTGCTGTCAAAGGACAGGCTCATAGAGTTCATCCGCTTTTTCATTCTGTTCGACAAGAAAGTGGACAAGGTTGCGGCTCGCTATCAGCAGGTATTTGGCATCAAGGCGCTCATAGCTCGCATCTCCGTCGTCAGACCAGATGGGGGCCGCGACGGCGGTGTCATCTGGCATACGACCGGCTCGGGCAAGAGCCTGACAATGGTGTTCCTCTGCAAAGCCCTGCTGCTCCACCGTAATTTGACGGACTGCCGCGTTGTTGTGGTCACAGACCGCGTGGACCTTGAAAAGCAGCTCGCCAAAACGTTCTTGTTTGGAGGCGCATTGGGTCAGATCACGGGCGCCAAGAAAGAAGAGAATCGCGCGAAAGTCGCTACAGGTCGCGACCTCGCACAGCGTATCGGCAAGGGCAAAGAGCGGATCATCTTTTCGATCATCAACAAGTTTGCCACGGCGTCGCGTTTACCCGAGTGCCACAATAGCAGCCCGAACCTGATCGTGCTCGTTGATGAAGGCCACCGCAGCCACGGCGGCGAAAATCATGAAAGGATGCGCAAAGCGCTCCCCAATGCCTCGTTCATTGCCTTCACGGGAACACCTCTCCTGAAGGGCGAGAAGACCACCAATAAGTTTGGTCCGATTGTGCACGCCTATACCATGCAGCGAGCCGTCGATGATGGTACTGTTACCCCCCTGCTCTATGAAGAGCGGCAACCCGTTCTCGATATCAATGAAAAAGCCATCGACAATTGGTTTGAAAAAATCACCGCAGGACTTTCCGACGAGCAAAAGCGCGATCTCAAAGAAAAGTACGGAAAGCGCGGACAAGTCTATGGATCGGCGGCGCGCATCCAACTGATAGCTTGGGATATTGCGACGCACTTCAACGAAAACTTCAAGACGCAAGGCCTGGATCTCAAAGGCCAGCTTGCCACCGACAGCAAACTGTCTGCTGTTCGGTACAAGAAAGAGCTCGACGCCACCGGCCTTGTTACCAGCCAAGTTGTGATCTCATCGCCGGATATGCGCGAGGGTCATTCCGATGTTGATGAGGCCGAAATCTCGGAAGTTCAGCAATGGTGGAAGGACAACGTAAAAGGGGACGCGGAAGAGCGCGAGCGCGCCGTCATAGAAGCCTTTGGCGAGCCAGGTCCACCTGACATTCTCATCGTGGTCGATAAGCTTCTGACTGGTTTTGATGAGCCGGCAAACTCAGTTCTCTACATCGATAAGCCCCTCAAGCAACATACGCTGATCCAGGCTATCGCAAGGGTGAACCGCTTGCATGAGGATAAGCCGTTTGGGCTCTTGATCGACTATCGAGGAATCTTGAAAGAGCTCGATACGACGATCTCCAAGTATCAGGATCTTGCAGAGAAGACGCAAGGCGGGTTCGATATCGACGATCTTGCGGGGCTCTATCAGAACATTTCCACCGAGTATAAGCGCCTTCCCCTGCTGCACGCGAATGTCTGGGCAATCTTCAAGGATGTAAAAAACAAGGCAGATCCGGAGCAATACCGGCAGGTGCTGATCCCAAAAATCGAGCTAGACGACAGCGGCGCTGCAATCGATCTTCGCCAGAAACAACGCGAAGATTTCTACGAGGCGCTGACAGAATTTGGCATGTGCCTGAAAGTCGCTCTGGGTTCGCGCGCGTTCTTTGAAGACGCTTCGGTTTCGGAAACTCAGATTCAGACTTACAAAAAGGATTTGAAATTTTTCAGCGAGCTTCGCCGCGCTGCCAAGCAGGATGCCCAAGAAACGGTGGACTTCAGCGCATATGAGGAACAAATCCGCAAACTGGTCGATCGGCATGTGGTCGGCCAAGAAGTAAAGGATGCTGACGGCGTTTATCTTGTGAACGAACTCGGCCGTTCCCAAGACCCAGAAAAATGGACGGAAGAAAAAACCCGCAACGAGACGGATATCATCCGCTCCCGTGTGAAGAGGACGATCGAACAAGAGCTTGCAGACGATCCGTACGCCCAGACTTATTTCTCGGAACTTCTACGCCAGGCCATTCAAGAAGCCGCCGCGATGTTCGACCATCCATTCAAGCAATACGCACTTTTCAAGGACTTCGAGGAAAAGGTTCAGTCCCGCGATGTTGAAGGCATACCCGAGAAGATCGCCGGCCATCGGCATGCGGCTGCATATTTCGGGATCATTCGGCTGTCGGGCGACGCAAAAGAGCTAGAACAAGCTGAAGCGCTTGAGGCGGCAGAGATTAGCTTGAAGATCGATGCTGTCGTATCAGACGCGGTCGCCGAGAACTCCCTTAATCCTCAAAACATTGAGGCCGCGATCCGCAAGGGACTATTGCCCTTGCTCTTCAAACCTTACGGCCTTGATCGCGCAAAGCTGATCACCGAGAAGGTCGTGGACGTTACAAGGATCGGACTCGCTCGGGGAGACCTGCGGTGAGAAGTGCAATTGTTTATGGCGAGCGGCAGATCCAGTTCGACGTTGTTCCCAATCAAGTATTGGGAACGAAGATCCGAATTCATGTTCACCCCAACGCTACGGTTGAGGTGGAGGCGCCGATCGACGCCTCCCAAAAGCTGATCAGGGAAGCCGTCGCAAAGCGGGCACGGTGGATTGTCACGCGACTGGCTGAAATTGACGAAGGACGGAAACATGTTCTCCCCCGCGAATACATCAGCGGTGAGACACATTTCTATCTGGGCCGACGCTACCAGCTAAAAGTGATAGAGACGCCCCATACCCCCTCGCAGGTCCAGCTAAAAGCAGGACTGCTGAGGGTGAGCGTACCGCACGCGGATGCGGCGACCATCAGACGACGATTGAACAGTTGGTACAAAGAGCGGGCGGACAGCTATTTCCGAAAGCGGTTGGATGAATTGGCGGGGACGATCCCATGGATAGACAAAACGCCACCGATCAAGCTCGTCACGATGCGCAAGCAATGGGGAAGCTGCACGCCTTCAGGCTCGATCAATCTGAACCCATGGCTGATCCGTGCGCCCCGCGAATGTATCGATTATGTGATCCGACACGAGCTGTGCCATCTCAAGGAGCACAATCATAGCAAGGCTTACTACAGGCTACTCGACAAGCTCGATCCGGCTTGGCGGCCTGTGAAGTCGCGCCTCGATGGAATGGCGGAATTGTTGCTCACGCAATAATTCGACGCGGTGCTCCCTTACATCCTTGACCATGGAGGGATCGAAGGGAGGAGCTTGAAGGCTCCACCCTTCGCGCAGATCAAACGGCGGACGTTTGCCTGGGGAGAAGGTCTCGGAATGAGGGGGACAGGGACGCCCCCTCGTCTGAGCGCGTTCCATCGGCGCACGGTGGTCTGGGATGGGTTTCGGGAAGGGGCAGGAACGCCCTCTTCCTGAACGGATGAAACGGCGGACGTTTCAGGTGCAGATGACGCTCGATGCGTCAGGCTGCGCCATGCTTGGGGGATGCAACGGGGGCGCGCAGCGGCCCCCTTGCCAAGATTGCGGTACTACCACCGCACATCTTGCAAGTAACCCAAGCTTCGATGCAGCCAATTTCGTGACCCGCCTACCGGAAAGGCTCATGATGCTTTCGAGACAGGCCGCGCTAGCAACTAGTCCAATGGAATCCCCATCCGGAAGATTTTTTTAAAAGGTCATGCGCTCCATGCGATATCGCTCTGGAATATAAAGAAATTTTTCGTTCGCCTCCTAGGCAACCTCGCTTCGCGAAGTTCGTTTGTTGCGCGATAATCTCCTTCACACTGAACACTGTGGGAGATGGAGATGGCTGAAGGATCGGGGCGACCGTGCGCACGCTACAGACTTAAAGAGAAATATACGATCACGGAGCGGACAGCTGTGGTTACGGAATTTCGAGTTCACGTTTCCAAGATCGCCAAAGGAACACGCGGGCGCATCTCCATGCAGGGGTTGAGCGATATCATAGACGATACCCTGAACGGCTTTGGCGGCTGGAGCGATCTTGACGACCCGCTCTTCATCTCCGTCTATCACCAGCGGCTTGACCCAAACACACTCAGCAACCTTCTCGTCTGTGAGCTCGGCTATGAAAGCCGCCGGATTCACCTGCGCTCCATCCGCGTGCTCGATGCTTTCCTGCAGATTTTGACTCTAGATCCACCCGACTGGTTGGGCAAAATTCTCCGCGAAGATTCCCAGTGAGTTTTCCTGTTTCTCCTGACGGCGCGCTCTAGAAGATTGCCGTCAAAACATTCAGCCGTTCTGTCCACTCACAGGTGGCCGAAGCTCAGCCATTGTGACCGCAGGAGGCCGGCCATGGTTGAAACACCTTATGAAAAACCGCTCTGCACACAGAGCGATGAGAGGATAAAAATCCTAGACAATGTTCCTGATTTGTTCTATTCTAACGGGAAATCGGCCCAACAAGAAAGGAAAGGAAAAACGGTGATCGAGGTCAATTTTCATTTGGGGGAGAACCCCGTTCGGGTGGATAATCCCCTGACCCTCGATCCCAATCTCGTCCGCTTGGTGAAGGCGCTCGCCCGCCGCGCTGCACGTCAGGACTTTGAGGCGAGCATTGAAAAATAACCCGAACCCAGGACCTGCCATGAAGAGAGTTGCCTTATACGCCCGCTATTCGACAGACATGCAAAAACCGACCTCGATCGAGGATCAGTTCCGTGTCTTGCACGCAAAGGCGGCGAGCGAAGGCTGGGTCGTTGTAGAGCATTACTCTGACTACGAACTAACGGGGCAGTCGCTCCATAAGCGCACCGGCTTGGCAGCATTAAGACAAGCCGCAAAGCGCGGAGAATTCGACATACTCATGTCTGAGGCTTTGGATCGCGTTTCTCGCGATCAAGCCGATACCGTGATCATCTATCGTGAGATGACGTTTAATCAGGTTGACATCTTCACCCTCGCTGAAGGGTTCTGCAATGCGATGATCGTCGGCTTCAAGGGCATCATGAATGCCGACTATGTGCAGGAGATTGGAAGAAAGACGTGGCGCGGCCAGCGCGGTGTCGCGGAAGCCGGACGAATTCCTTCGGGTCTTACCTATGGATATGACATGGTTCGCCGCTTCGATGCGCAAGGCGCACCGATCAGAGGCGAACGCGTGATCGTCGAGGATCAGGCAAAAATCATCCGCCGGATTTTTGAAGAGTATGCGGCGGGGCGATCCCCGCTCGCCATTGCGCAAGGGCTTGAGCGGGAGAAGGTCCCCTCCCCGCAAGGAAAACGCTATTGGAGCGTTTCAACGATCAATGGCTGCCGCAAGCGGCACTATGGGATTCTGAACAACGATATCTATCGCGGAGTGTTGGTTTGGAATCGCTCGAAAGATGTTCGCGATCCCGACACTGGCAAGAAGATCGCGCGGCCAAAGCCTGAGAACGAATGGGTCTATAAGGAGATGCCGCACCTTCGCATCATCAGCGATGATGTATGGGACGCGACGAAGGCGCGTCAGAAATCTTTGGAAGTCAAAGGCGGGAGTTGGAAGAAACAACGCCCCCGCTTCTTGTTGTCAGGTCTTCTTCGCTGCGGCGAATGCGGCTCGCCGTTCATCATGCACAGCAAGACGCGGTATGCCTGCGCGCGCAAACACAGTGAAGTCGTCTGCACACACCGCTTGTCCATTCGCCGCGATGAAATCGAAGGGGCTGTTCTGGGCGCGCTGAAAGCGCGCTTGATGGACCCACGCTTGGTCAAAGTGTTCTGCGAGGAATACACACGCCACATGAGCGAGCTTCGCAAAAATCAGAATGCGACGCGCGCCTCCTATGAAACCGAGCTGGCAAAAATTGCACGCAGTCATCAGCGATGCATCGACTCCATCAAGGAAGGGATTTCGGGTTCGCACTTCAAGGACGAACTCGATCGCATGGCAGCGCGTAAGGCCGAACTCGAAACACTGCTGGCCAACTGTGAGGTCGCGCCCGTTCTCATCCATCCCGCGATGGCTGGTCACTATCAAAAGCAAGTCGCGCTGCTGATGTCGGCGATTTCCGAGCAAGAGATTCAGAATGAAGCTCTCGAAGTCATTCGCGGCTTGGTTGAGAAGATCGTGCTGACACCGAATGCCGAAAGAACGACGTTGGTGGTCGATCTATACGGTGACCTGGGGGGTATCTTGGCGGTGGCTGAAGAGGGAGAGCGAATTCACCACCTGCCACGGCAATTGAGGATCAAGGCCGCAAGTGGTGATGGTGGGCGGTACAAGGTTCGAACTTGTGACCCCTACGATGTCAACGCAAAACACTGCTGGGTGACCAAAACCGACTAAGCCAGATTACGCCCGTAATTTACTGTAAAATATAGACTTTAAAAATAGTGGCCACTTCGGTAAAAGGGCACTACTACCGACCAGACCCGACCATTTTTGTTGGAATTTTGCTGGGTGGAATTGTAGTAGTGGGATTTATCCGTAAAGGTCATTAGCGTAGTGGTCACTAATAGAAACTTCTTCCGAAAAAACTCAATGTTTTCAGGTAATATTTTTCGCACTTTCGTGGTCACTTTTGAAATTTAGTAGGGGTCACTATAGCGTCTTTCTGACCGTTATGTCGAGATCTTCCAACAAAAGCGCAGACTAAAAACCTCATAAAATCAAAGAGGCTACTCTCAAGTCCCAAAAAGGAGCAAAAAGTGCCCATTCGCAACTCCGTTCGCCTCACTCAGAGCTCGGTAAACAGCGCCGGCGCACTCGGAAAAAAGAAGGCGCGCTATTGGGATGACCGGGTGCCCGGTCTTGTCTTGACCGTGTCCCATACCGGCTCCAAGGGCTACTTTGTCGTCTACCGCGACGCCGACGGACGACAGCGTGAACCGCTTATCGGTGATGCAAAGATTCTCACGCTGGATCAGGCACGTAACAAGGCTATGGAGATGTTGGCCTCGATACAGCTCTCCGGCGTGGACCCCGCAACCGAGCGCCGCACCGCTCGCCAAGCCGCAAGCGAGCGGCGGGAAAACACCGTGGCGCGGGTCTGGTCGATCTACTTTTCAGAAGTTCAGCTTCGCCGTGCCAAAAGCCGGAACGATCTGGAAGCAGGTTATTTCAAGCGGCATATCGAACCCGCCTTCGGCAATCGGCCGGTTGCGAACCTGACGACGAGTGAGCTGAGCACTTTCCTCCGCTCGCTCGCACAGACGAGCGGACCGGGGGCCGCAAACACAACTCTTGAGATTTTGCGCCGCCTGTTCGGCTTCGCGGCAGAACAGGGCATGCTTGGCATCAATCCGGCGCAACCCATCAAACCCTTTCCAAAGGTCAGCCGGGAGCGCGTTGGTACTCCCGAGGAACTTGCGAAAACCTGGCAGGCCCTGACCGGTCTTCGTCATGGCGGGCGTTCCGACGGTCTTACATCCACGCTGGCGATCCAGATAGCTATACTGACGCTGCAACGGCGCGGCGAGGTATGCGGCATCCATTGGAGAGAAATCGACTGGGACAACAGGCTGTGGACCATTCCGGGTCCGCGCACCAAGAACAAGAAAGGACCGCACTCTGTGCCGCTGTCTGACGCAGCTGTGGATCTTCTTCGTTTTGCATTTGCCGGGCGCGGTGACGGCTACGCGTTTCCAGGGCGAGATGGCGAGCCGATCGAACCGCATGCCGTGACACGCTACTTCGCGCGTCTGACCGAGTCGCTCAAGATCCCGGACCTGACCCTGCATGACATGCGCCGAACGGGCGCAACGATGATGACATCCGAGCGCCTCAACGTGATGGGTGAGATCGTCAGCCGTATCCTCAATCATACCCCGCCGGGGCCTGCGATCACGCAGGTCTATAACCGAAACACCTACTTGCCTCAGAAGCGCGCGGCGCTCGATGCCTGGGCGGTCGAAGTGGCGCGGTTGGCGAAAGCCAGGAAGTAGATGTTGAGATGGGTGCGGCGCTCGCGCCTTCAGCCTGTTCGGCGCCGGCCCTTCATAACTTGCCATCATCGCTCCAGCCCCTTCCCGGCCGACCGCGCACGAGACCTCTCCTGAGCTTCGCGCTGGAGACGCTGCTGCTCGAGCAGCCGTTTACGGATATCGAGATGCAGCTCCATGGCTTTCAGCCGGTCCTGCCAGTCCGGCTCGAAGGTGAGGCCGCCGCGCTTCGTTTCAGCGGCAAGCCGCATGCCGGCGAGCTCGCGCGCGCGGGCCCGAAGGGCGCGGGTGACGGCGCGGTCGCCGTTCGGGGACGCAAGGCGGCTGACCCGAATGCTGCCCTCTTCCGGCAGCTGGTCAGCAATCATCCGGTCGAGCCTTGTCGGCGCATGACGCAGCACCTCGCGGTCAAGCGCCTCTCGCGCCTGATCACGCGTGCGCGCGCCCAGCCATTCGGTTGCCACATCCCGGGCAATGTTCCGGAACCCATGCCGGATGAAGTCTTTCGGAATGACGAGGTCCTGGCCGTTCGCGCGGCGCCCGCGCAGGATGATGTGGGTATGCGAATGACCCGTATCGTGATGGTCGGCAGCGACCCAGGAGAGGCGCGAGCCAAGCTGGACTTCGGCCCGCGCCATCACTTCCCGCGTGTAGGCGGGCAGGTCCCCAATTTCATCTCCGCGCTCAGCTGAAAGGATCAGCCGGAAATGGCGCTTGTCGGACTTTGCCCATTCGGCGGCGCGGGCTCCGCCATCGACACCTTCATGCTCCTGGTCATAAAACGCGCGGCGCCCCTGCTCGCCTCTTGCGAGATAGTCTGCGTGCGCGCGCGCTTCGCTTTGGACCGCCTCACGCCCTTCGGAGCCTGGCCCTTCCGCTATCGCTACCTCTCGGTCGTCGGGCCTTGCCGCATCACGCGCGACGTAGCGGGCGTGGGTAGCAAGCGCGCCGCCGTCTCCGCCTGAGTGATTGAAGTAGTGGATCTTGATCACGGCCTGCTGGCGCATGTCGAGTGCGGCTCCGACCGCTGCCTTGCCTCCCCAACGGTCTGCTCTCCCAGTGCGTCCCGCCCGCCCGGACGGGGGCTTTGCGCTGCCGCCTGACCCCTGCCCTGCACGCCGCGCCCGACCGATCTCTCCTTCCAGTAGCTCTGTGTCCGAGCGCGAGAGCTGGCGCTGACCGCGCATGCCGAAAGTCTCACCCTGGTTCGCCGATGACGCGAGCCGTGAGGAGATGAGCAACTGGTCCAGACTACGTGTCGGCATGGCTCACGCATCCCCATGAAGCGAAAAAGCTCCGCTGACGGATGGACTAATCTCACAGGTCGCCGCGCGACCTGTGGGCAAGGCCATGACCTGCGAAAACTCCCGCGCCGACCGGCGTCTCGCGTGACCGCAGGTCACGCCTTTATCTTGCCCTCCCACCTTCATACGGCCCTCCTCTTTCCGCATTCTACTCTGTGGGCGGAAGGAAGGATTCTGCATTCAGCTCAGAGGCGAGGAAAAATCGCTCGCTGGATCAGGGAAACCTGCGCCAGGTGGCTTCGATATCAGCCGCCGATGTGACACCCCAAAAGCGTCCGTCGAAGCTCATCTCATCATCGCCGAGAAGGAAAACTTCGCCTTCCCCCAGCGCCACGCAGCCTGACCATTGAGGTAAAGCGGCACCCTTCGAGTCTGATCGAGACGCGGTGGCCACGTGCACATCATTGATCAGTATCTGGCCATTCTCGGAACAGACACGGTCTCCGCTCACCGCAGCGATGCGCTTGAGGAAACGGTCCCCGGCTGCCTTCACATGACCAGCCTCGACATAGGCGAGGTCGACCGCGCCCACCGGGATTGTCACGACGGCGCCTCGCTCAGCTTCCAAATCGGCGCGAACGTAAAACCCGGGCTCAAGAGAGGCAGAAGGGTTGTAAAGGACCAGGTCGGATGTGTTCAGCGAGGCGGCGGCGAGACCTAGCGCCGCCAGGGCAGCCCAGCCAAGACTCGCGCGTACGGAGAGTGTCGGTCGCTTCATCGCGCCAGGGCCTCGCAAGTCCCGGGCCACTCAGACCCGCAAAGAACGCTTCCCGGCGCGGCCGATGAAACCTGTCATGGAGCAAAAACCAGACTGGCGCCTGATGATTAGCTAGACTTAGCCAAGCCAATCTGGTAAAGACCCCTCATGACCACTGTAAACATGCTGGATGCCAAATCGAACCTTTCCCGTCTCGTGGAAGCACTTGAGAGCGGGGCGGAGCGCGAGATCATTATTGCCCGCAACGGCAAGCCTGCGGCGCGCCTTGTGCCGATCCATGCCTCGCCTGTCGGCGTGCGTATCGGCGTCGCCAAGGGAAAGTTCACGACACCTGAACCGAATCCGGATCTCGACGCCGAAGCGGCTGCCCTTTTTGGTGGCCCTAGTTCGTGAACCTGCTGCTCGATACGCACATTGCGATCTGGGCAGTGGAGGATAACCCCCGCCTGTCTCAGGCGGCGCGCACTCTGATCCTTGATCCCTCAGCCACACTTTACGTGGGCGTTGTCAGCCTCTGGGAGATTGCGATCAAGCATGCGCTGGGCCGGGGTCCGGAGGCCATGCCAATGTCAGCCGGGGACGCGCAACGCTTCTTCGAAGCTTCCGGCTTTGTCATCCTTCCAGTGGCCAGCGCCCATGTCCTGGCACTCGAGTCCCTACCCCGGCATCATGACGACCCCTTTGACAGACTTCTGGTTGCGACTGCCCTGACAGAGCCGTACCGGCTCCTGACACATGACGCCCGCCTCGCCGCCTACGGACCGATCGTGACCATTATCTGAGCATGCAGCTCAAACCGGAACACGACGCTTGCGGATTGCACGGGGCAGGTTCGAGCATTGCAATCTAGGCACAAAAGCCGC
>JAIXVM010000076.1 GCA_027482995.1 Hyphomonadaceae bacterium
CTGGTGCGCGAAGCCAACCGGCTTGGCCTGATCCTCGACGGATCCCATGCCTCGGACGATACGGTGCGCGACATGCTGGCCTTGTCGACCACACCGATTGTCCTGTCGCACTCCGGTCCGAAGGGCGTCTATGACCATCCGCGCAACCTGCCGGACGACCTGCTGAAAGCCATCGCGGCAGACGGCGGCGTGATTCAGGTCAACGCCTATGGCGCCTATCTCGAAGCGCTGACGGCAACGCCGGAGCGTCTCGCAGCCGTCGCCGCGCTTGAAGCCAAATTCGGCACCGACACGACGAAGATGGATCCTGCAACGCTCACCGCGTTCCGCGAGGCGCGCATCGCGATGAACAAGGCGACGCCGCCGCCGCGTTCGACCTTCGAGAAATTCATGGAGCACCTTCTGTACACGCTGAAACTCGTCGGGCCGGATCATGTCGGCATGGGCGCCGACTGGGACGGCGGCGGCGGCGTCGATGGCCTGAAGGACGTGACCGACCTGCCGAAGGTGACGGCTGCGTTGCTGGACGCCGGCTACACGCAGGAAGACATCGCCAAGATCTGGGGCGGGAACCTGTTGCGGGTGATGCGCGAAGTCGAAGCCGCAAAGACCGCCACGGTGACGTCTCCGCAGGTTCTGAACTGAACCGCGGCGGCGCTTGCCGCGTGGACACGCATTGATCTGAACCGCCGGGCAGCCAAAACTGCCTCTCCATCCGGAGAGGCACCGCCATGACCAGTCCCTATTTCGATCTCACAGGAAAAGTCGCGCTCGTGACCGGAGGCAGCCGGGGGCTCGGCTACCAGATGGTCAAGGCCTTCGCCGAGCATGGCGCCGACATCGTGGTCGCCAGCCGGAAGCTGGACGCATGTGAAGCGGTGGCCGAAGAAGTGCGCGGGCTGGGCCGCAAGGCCTACGCACATGCCGCGCATTGCGGCCGCTGGGATGATATCGATGCGCTGATCGAGGCGGCTTATGCGAAGTTCGGACGGGTCGACATTCTCGTCAACAATGCCGGCTCCGGCCCCCGGATGGGGAGCCATGAAGTAACCGAAGCGCTGTTCGACAGCGTGCTGAACCTCAATTTCAAAGGCCCCTTCCGGCTCGCGAGCCAGGTGGCAAAGCGCATGGCGTACGGAGATGGCGGCAGCATCATCAACATCTCCTCGTCGGGCAGCCTTGTGCCTTTGCCGTCGGTTGTGCCCTACGGGTCGGCCAAGGCCGCACTGAACGCGATGAGCCTGTCGCTGGCCCATGAGTATGCACCCAAGGTGCGCGTGAACACGATCTGCCCCGGACCGTTCCTGACGGACATCTCCAAAGCCTGGCCGGAAGAGATGCGCCAGAGCGCGGACAACGCCATGCGCCGCCCCGGCAAGCCGGAAGAGATCATCACCGCCGCGCTGTATCTCGCGAGCCCGTCATCGAGCTTCACGACGGGTTCCCTGCTGCGCGTGGATGGCAGCGCCGCCTGACTTGACTGAACCGCGCCCACCCCTCTTGCGGCCTCACGGCCGACCCGGTAATGATATAGTATCACATTACATGGGAGGTGCGCGTGAAGCGGGTTCTGATGGCAACGGCGGTTTCGACACAGGCTCTGCTGGGCGCAGCCTATGCGCAGGAAAATGAAGGGCTGAAGCGGCTCGACACGATCATCATCACGACCGCGCCCGGGCCCGAACGGACGAGCGACGAACTGATCGGCAACGCCACAGCCCTCGGACGGGACGATATCGTGGAACGTCTGGCCTCCACGCTGGGCGATACGCTGTCCGGCGAGCCAGGCATCACCTCAACCTTCTTCGGCCAAGGCGCGAGCCGGCCGGTGCTGCGCGGACTTGGCGCCGAACGCGTGCAGATCCTCACCAACGGGATCGGCGTCATCGACGTGTCGGCTGCCAGCCCGGATCACCAGGCTGCCGCTGACGGGATTGATGCCGACAAGATCGAAATCCTTCGCGGCCCCGCCGCCCTCGCCTATGGCGGCCAGGCGATCGGCGGCGTGGTCAACGTGATCGACGGCCTGATCGCAGAAACGCTTCCTGAAGCGGCTCTCTCGGGTGAGGCGTTTGGCGCCCATAACAGCGTCAACGAAGGGACCGAATTGGCGGGACGAGGCCTCCTCGCACAGGGCCCCTTCGTTTTGGCCTTGTCGGCCTCGCAGCGGGACTTCGGCGATTATGACGTGCCCGGATTTGTGGAATCGAGCCGCCTGCGGGCGCTTGAAGCGAGCGAGGGCGAAGCGCCGGATGAGGAATCGAATGGCCAGGTCGAGAACTCGTTCCTGGAAACCGAGTCATTGGCGGCGGGCCTGTCCTGGGTTGGCGACAAAGGGTTCGCCGGCCTTGCCATCCGGACGCAGAAAGCCACCTACGGCTTGCCCGGGGGTCACGAACACGAGGAAGTCCCGGGCGCCGAAGAAGAGCTCCCCTTCATCGACCTCGAACAGACACGGTATGATTTCCGCGCCGGCCTTGATCTGGATGGGGACATCCTGACCCGGATTTCAGGCTCACTCGCAGTGGCAGACTACGAGCATATTGAGTTCGAAGGACCGGGCGAGCCCGGCACGCGGTTCGAGACGACCGGTTATGAAGCGCGCGGCGAACTGGACCACACCATCGCGGGGTTTGAAGGCGCTCTCGGTGTCCAGATCTTCGACAAGGAGCTGCTGGCCGAAGGCGATGAGGCGTTCATCACGCCGACCGACACGCAATCGGCCGCGGTGTTCCTGTATGAAGCGCGCGAATGGGACAGCGGCTTTGGCGTCGAGGGCGGCGTGCGCGCCGAACGCCTGACCCACGACAACCTGGTTGCGGGAGAGGCCGAGTTCGATCTGTTCAGCGCCTCCGCCGGCATTCACCAGCATTGGGAAAACGGTCTGTTCGCGGGCGCGCAGGTGAGCCTGACCGAACGCGCACCAAACGAGATCGAGCTGTTCGCGTTCGGGCCGCACTTGGCCACACGGCAGTTTGAAGTGGGCGACGCGGCACTGGAGAAGGAACGCGGGCTCAACCTCGAAGGTACAGTCCGTTGGCGGAATGATTGGCTATCGCTCGGCGCAAACCTGTTCACGACCCAGTTTTCCGATTTCATCTTCCTGACTCCCGGCACGATCGAAGACGGCGGCGCCCTCGTCGATGAAGTCGATGAGCTTCCCGTGTTTGCCTTCGCGCAGGACGATGCCACGTTCACAGGCGGCGAGCTTTATGGCGAAGCGCGTCTCGGCAAAGGACTGCTGGGCGCGGAATGGCAGCTCAAAGCTGGCCTCGATTACGTCAACGCAGAACTCGATAGCGGCGGCGACGTGCCGTTCATTCCGCCCCTCCGGCTGACGGGCGAGGCCAATGCCAGCTGGACCTATTTCGAAGCGGGCGCCGGATTTGAATGGGCCGGAGATCAGGACAATGCGGGCGCCGGTCAGCTGCCGACGGACGGATACACGACCCTGAACCTTCGGGGCGCGGCCAATCTTGCCGAGTTCGGCTATGGCGCCGAGGGCACGCAAGTCTTCGTCGAAGTGCGCAACGCGACCGATGAAGAGGTGCGCGTCGCTACCTCGGTGCTGAAAGACCTGATCCCTTCGCCGGGCCGCAACATCCGCACGGGCCTCCGCATCACGTTCTGACCGGCGGCAAGGCCGCGCTCAAATGTGAAGGGCGCGGCCTTCCGCATCCAACACGGCTTCATGCATCGCTTCCGACAAGGTCGGATGCGCAAAGACCGTATGCAGAATATCGGCTTCCGTCAGTTCGCCCTGGCGCGCGATGACATAGCCCTGGATCAGCTCGGTGACTTCCGCGCC
>JAIXVM010000155.1 GCA_027482995.1 Hyphomonadaceae bacterium
CGTTGTTGAAGTCATGCGCGGCGTGCACCTCGACAAGCGCTTCACACCGATCCGCAAGGACGGTGAGCGCGTCGTCCCGGGCTTCATCTCCTACCTGGCCGCGGGCTGCGGTTTTGGCGGCAGCTGCTTCCCGAAAGACGTGAAAGCCCTGATCGCGCACGGTGCGGGCAAAGGCGCAAAGATGGACCTGCTGAAGTCCGTCATCGCCGTGAACGCCGCCCAGCCGAACCGCATGATCGAGATGCTGACGGCTCGCCATCCGACGCTCAAGGGCCTGAAGGTCGCCGTCCTCGGCATGGCCTTCAAGCCGGGTACGGATGATATACGCGAAAGCCCCTCCCTGCCCGTCACGCAGGTGCTGATTGATGGCGGCGCCGTGGTCAAAGCCTTCGACCCGATTGCCCGCCATGAGGCCGAAAAGGTGTTCCCGTCGGGCGTCGAGTTCGTCGATGCCCTGGAAGATACGGTCGCAGGCGCAGATGCAATCCTCATCATGACGGCCTGGCCCGAATTCCGCGCCCTGCCGGCTCTGCTGGCGAAGACTGGCTCCAAGGCCTACGTCGTGGACGGCCGCCGCATGCTGCCGAAAGACAGCGTCGAAGCCTACGCCGGCATCGGCCTGCGCATTGCGGAATCCGCCAAGGAACCGGCCTGACATTCGGCCATCAATTCCCAAGAAAAAAGCCCGGCGGATCGCTCCGCCGGGCTTTTTGCTGATCCGTTTTAGGGGGCTTAGCGCCCCTTGAGCCAGGGCGCTCCCTTGGCGTAAGCCGCCTCAAGAACCTGACGGTCACGGACGGTATCCATCGCCTGCCAGAAGCCCGGATGGCGGAAAGCGGCCAGCTGACCGGCTTCGACGAGACGGTTCATCGGCTCCTGCTCCCAGACCGTCGCGTCACCGTCCACAAGGTCAAATACAGACGGCTCGCAGACGAAGAAGCCGCCATTGATGAGCCCCACATCCACAGCATCTTTCTCGCGGAAGGACTGCACAACCGGCGTATCCGGCGACAGGCCCATCACGCCGAAACGGCCCGGCGGCGAGACCGCCGTGACGGTTGCCTGCACGCCGGCCTTCTTGTGGAACGCAACCAGCGCCGTGATATCCACGTCGGATACCCCGTCACCATAAGTCAAACAGAATGCTTCATTGCCTATCATATCCCGCGCGCGCTTCAGGCGACCGCCGGTCATCGTATCGAGGCCCGTGTCCAGAACCGTCACTTTCCAAGGCAGCGGCTTGTTCTGTGCCCAGAGAATTTCACCCGTGGACATGTCGATCGTGAAGTCGCCGGTCCGGCGCGTGTAGTTAAGGAAGTAATCCTTGATGGACTCGACCTTGTAACCGCCCAGCACCACGAAGTCCGTGATCCCGTGCGCGGCGTACATTTCCATGATGTGATGGAGGATCGGGCGGCCGCCCACTTCCACCATCGGCTTTGGACGCAGCGCGGTTTCCTCGCTGAGCCGCGTTCCAAAACCACCTGCGAAGATAACTGCTTTCACCCCGGATTCCCCTCGTTGCATGCATCCCGTACCGGAACGGGATAACCCATCCCTACTGGACGAACCTTAACGCCGGGTCTGCATTGCCTATGCCAGCGCCAGCAACCGGCGCGCGATCTCCTCGATCCGGCCCCAGTTGCCGGCGGCGATGTCTGCCTGGCTCGCGATCCAGGACCCGCCGATCGCGAACACGTTCGGCAGCGCCAGATAGGTCTTCACTTCGCTCTCGCTGATCCCGCCAGTAGGCATGAAGCGCAGGTGCGGCAACGGCCCGCCGAGCGCCTTCAGCGCCGGCGCGCCCCCCGCAATCGAGGCCGGAAACAGCTTCAGCCGTTCGAACCCTTCTTCGTGCCGGGCCATGGCTTCGCTCGCGGTTGCGATGCCCGGAATCATCAGGTGCTCGCGCCCGCGCAGCGAAGCCCGCAGACTGGGCGACATGCCCGGCGACACGAGAAACTCGGCCCCCGCCGCCACCGCGTCATCGGCATCCTTGCCGGACAGCACCGTGCCGGCGCCCACCAGCAATTCGGGCGCCTCCGCCCGCATGACAGAGATCGCATCCAGCCCCGCGGGCGTGCGCAGCGTGACTTCTGCAATCGTCACCCCCGCCCGCACCAGAGCCCGCGCGAGCGGCGCCGCCTGCCGGGCTGTATCGACCACGATCACAGGAACAACCGGCGCCTTGCGGGCTGCCGCATCGAGTTTGAGCAGGTTGACGGACATGAGCAGGTCCTGAAGCCGGAGAAACGCGCCAGCCCGCCGGTTGGGGCTGCACACGTTTTACTGGCGCGGGTCGCAGCGAAAGACAAGCAACCTAACCGCCAAAATGCGCCCGGTGTCAGCGCCGCCTCAGGCTGCCTCGGCCTTCCGGCTGACGGATAGGTCCAGCACGCCCGGCTCATCCCACTGCCCTTCCGGCCGGATGATCTGAAGCGGGTCCGCCCGTATCGTCAGCGCCTCCGGATGCGGCGCGATGGGTATCTCCATCTCGCAATAGTCAAAGTCCGAAAACGCAAAATGCGGCCGCCCGGGCACGATCCGGCACCGGAACACCCGGTTCCAGACCGGCCATAGTCGCGTCTGGATCTGCGCAAGCGCCACCCGGTAGCCCTTGCGCGAGATGACCTCGCAGACTTCCGCCATCAGCACACGCAGCGCAGGCGTGCCCCGGTAAGCCGGCAGGATCGTCGAGCGTTCGATCTTCGCAAAGCCGGCAAACCACCTCACCCGGCACGTGCCCGCAGGCCTCGTCCCCTCCCGCACCAGGAAATGCGTGCAGGAAAAGTCATTCCCGTCATACTCCTCCTCATACGGACAGTCTTGCTCGGCGAGGTAAACTGCCGCCCGCAACGTGATCGCCTGCTGATACTCTTCCAGCGTCCGGACGGGCCCTGCCGAAAAGCGCGCGAGCATCTCCGGCTCGAGCGGCCGTGTCAGCGACAGCTCGCCAAAATCCGGCCGCGCGCTCACGCCGCCTGCTCCTGCGAGACGGGCAAGGGATCCTGCCCCCAAAGGTCGGGCAATCCACCCTCAACCGGTTGGAATCCCAGAGAGGCCATCGACCGTTTGCCATCCTCCGTCGCCCCGCGCGCAAAGCACGGCACGGGCGCGAAGAACTCCATCCGCGTAATCCCGGCCGCCATCATCACGCGCCGCCGCGCCTCTTTCGTCGCTCCGGCATAGACGCCGATATACACGCCCGCGCAGGCCTCTCCGGCGCAGCAGATATGGGCGAGCGCAGGCCAGGACGGCACGAAGCTGCCATCACGGACCGCCGCCAGGCCTGCCTCGCTCAGCGGCACCGTGATAAACACCCCGTCGACCGGATCACCCGTCACCCAAGCGGCCATGCCCGTCAGGCTCTCGACCCATAGGATCGACGCGGCGGTCGCCATCGCCTGCCCCGTCAGCCGCTCGGCCAGCGCAAGCCCTGCGTCGAGCTCCGCAAAGTTTGCCTTGCGAAACTCAAACTCTCCGGCCCGCCGCGCGAGCCCCGCATAATCGATGAAAACTTCAGACACGAACCGCCTCCACGAACACGACCTGAGCGTGCATTTCGTGAAAACTCTCTCACACGTTTAGATGCCTCGCAAGCCAAAACTCGCGGAGAAGTTGTGGCCGCCTAGACCACGAGCCCCTGCAGCTGCGCGGCCGTTTCCCGCGCCTGTTCGGGCGATCCGAACAGCTGCCGGTTCACGCCGATCCGCTTGAACCAATAGTGCAACCCGACGAGATCGGTGAACCCCATCCCGCCATGCACTTCAGTCGCCGTGCGCGCGATGAACGTGCCCGCCTCGGCCATGTAGGCCTTGGCGAGGTTCGCCATCACCGGGCCTTCGGCATCGCCGATATCGAGCGCATGCGCGGCATGCCAGATCAGCGCCCGGCCAGGCTCCAGCTTTGCCGCCATTTCCGCGCACATGTGTTTC
>JAIXVM010000042.1 GCA_027482995.1 Hyphomonadaceae bacterium
AAGGCCTCGATCAGGGCCGCGTCGCTGACGATGACCTCAGGCGCGGCTTCGAGCGAGGCGCCGATCCGCTTCTCGCGGCGTTCGACTTCCAGCGCGCCGGTGACAACGCGGCGGACGCGGAAGATCTTCTCCCAGCGGGCCGCCAGCGCGTCATCGCGCCAGTTGGACGGTGTGTCCGGGAAGACGAGCAGGTGGATCGAGTCGGCTTTCGATTTCAGGTGGCTTTCGCCGAAGGCCTCGTCCGTGGTGAACGGCATGACCGGCGCGAGCCAGCACAGGAGACGTTCCAGAACGGCCGCCATGACCGTGCGCACGGCGCGGCGGCGATTGCCGAAATCGGCCGTCGGCTCGTCCCATTGCGTCATGGTGGTGAAGGCCGGATCGCAATAGAGCGCGTCCTTGCGGATATCGAAATAGACCGCCGACAGGTCCACGTTGACGAAATTGACGATGGCCGTGAGGGCGCGCTTGAAGTCGAACACCTGGAAGGCGCCGCGCACTTCGCTGTCGAGTTCGGCGAGGCGGTGGAGCACCCATTTCTCGAGGCCCGACAGCGCGGCCAATCCGTGTACGGCGTTTGGATCATCCGACTCGCGGTAGTCACCCGAGAACAGCGATTCCGACTCGCCATAGCCGTCCAGCGCGCCGAGCAGGTAGCGCAGCGTGTTGCGCAGCTTGCGGTAGGTCTCGACCGTGCCCTTGATGATCTCGTCCGAGATGCGGGTGTCGTCCCAGTAATCGGCCGAGGCTGTCCAGAGGCGAAGGATTTCGATGCCGTGCTGTTTCTGGAACTCGTCCGGCTCGATCGTGTTGCCGATCGATTTCGACATCTTCTTGCCTTCGGCGTCCACCACCATGCCGTGGGTGACCACCTTCTTGTACGGCGCCATGCCGCGCGTCGCGCACGACTCCAGTAGAGAAGACTGGAACCAGCCGCGATGCTGGTCGGAGCCTTCCATGTAAACGTCCGCCTGCCCCGTCGCGTTGTCGATGATACCGCGCTTGCGCAGCGCGAAGGCGTGGGTGGTGCCGGAATCGAACCACACGTCGAGTACGTCCGTAACCTTTTCCCAACCGTCCGGCGAAACGCCGGTACCGGCGAAGAAATCAACGTCTGGCGTGGCGAACCATCCGTCCACGCCGGTTTTCTCGATGGCGGCCTTGATGTTGGCGTTGAGCTTGTCCGCCTGCTCGCGCGGAAGCGCGGCGGTGTGCGGCTCGCCTTTCGCGTTCACGAACAAGGTGATGGGCACGCCCCAGTTGCGCTGGCGCGAGATCAGCCAGTCCGGGCGGCTTTCGACCATGGCGGAGAGGCGGTTGCGGCCTGTGGGGGGGAAGAACTCGGTGTCCGAGATCGCCTGCATCGCCAACTCGCGCAGCGTCTTGCCGGCGTGCACCGGCTTGTCCATCGCGATGAACCATTGCGGCGTGGCGCGGCGGATGACCGGCGCTTTCGAGCGCCAGGAGTGAGCGTCGCGGATCGTGGTCACGCCGCGCGCGAGCAGGTTGCCGCTTTCAGCGAGGAGGCGGATGACTTCGTTGTTGGCCTTGCCCGCCTCACCGCGCTTCTTGCCGGAGGTGACGATGATATCGAGGCCCTTGAGAGGCTCCGGAACTTCGTCCGTATAGCGACCATCGGGATCAACGATCTGGCGGATGTCCTGCGCAGTGTGGCCGGTGGCGAGCCAGACGTTGAAGTCATCCTCGCCATGGGCGGGCGCGGTGTGGACGAAGCCGGTGCCGGCATCGTCCGTGACGTGCTCACCGGCGAGCATGGGGATGGCATGCTGGAAGAACTCGCCCGTATAGAAAAGCGGGTGCTTTAGAGTCCAACCATCAGGATCGACCGTACCGAGCGCACGGAAGCGCTTTACCTTCGCGGCAGACATGACGTCTTCCGCAAGCTTCTCGGCAATGACGAGTCTATCACCAACAGCTGCATATGGTGCAAAGCCCAGCTCTGCTTCCGTAGCAACTTCTTCAACTTCATAAGCGAGATAAGTGATGCTGGGATTGAAGCTCACTGCTTGGTTCGCTGGAATTGTCCAAGGCGTCGTCGTCCAAATCACAACTTTCGCATTCACTAGTTCAGCGATTTCCAAGAAGTCACTGCGGCTTCTGACGAGCTTTGCGTTGAAGTCGATACCAAACTTCACCCACACCACCGGCACCTTGCGGTCGTGATATTCCACTTCTGCCTCGGCCAAAGCCGTGCGCTCCACCGGGCTCCACATGATCGGCTTGGCGCCGCGAACGAGGCCGCCTTTCATCGCCATGTCGAGGAATTCGGAGACGATCATCGCCTCGCTCTCGAAGGCCATGGTGAGGTAGGGGTTGTCCCACTCGCCCTCGATGCCGAGGGCGCGGAATTCCTTGCCCTGCACTTTCACCCAATGCTCGGCATAGGCGCGGCAGGCGGCGCGGAACTCGTCGGCCGGCACGGAATCCTTCGGGCGGTTCTTGGAGCGGAATTCCTCCTCCACCTTCCATTCGATCGGCAGGCCGTGGCAGTCCCAGCCCGGCAAGTACGAGGCGTCGAAGCCCTGCATCTGGTGTGAGCGGACGATGATGTCCTTGATGATCTTGTTGAGGGCCGTGCCGAGGTGGATGTGGCCGTTGGCGTAGGGCGGGCCGTCATGCAGGATGAAGGGCGGGCGGCCCTTGGCGCTTTCGCGCAGCTTGCCGTAGAGGCCCATCGCGTCCCAGCGCTTGATCCATTCGGGCTCGGCCTTCGGCAGGCCGGCGCGCATCGGGAATTCGGTTTTCGGCAGGAACAGCGTGTCGCGGTAATCGCGCGTCGTTTCGGTATCGGTCATGATCAGATATCTTCGTCAGCGGCAGCAGGAATGGGCGAACAGCAATACCCGGCCACGATTGAACAAAGGGTTCAACCTGCGGCCGGGCCGCTAATTCGAATGGCCTTGTCTACAGGGCGCTTTTCCATGGAGGCAGCCGTTATCACGCCCGCCCCGGCCCTGTCACCCCTCGTAGAAACCGATCAGGCCGAGCCGCCTACCACTCGTCGTCAGCGGCTGCGTCCGCGCCCGGGGCGTATTCGCCGACCTCCCAGACGTAATTAGTCGCCTGGGGGGCGATCGCCAAAAGGTTGGCGAGGTTGTCCTTGATGTTACGTATGGTCATGCCGCCATCGAGGATCACGTAGCGCGTCACACCGATCGTCGGCACTTCGGTGTCAAAGCCAGTGGCCGAGTACCAGACCGACGTGGCCGCCCACATCAGGTTCGCATCGTTGATGCGTTCCAAGGTTTCGGTGCCATCCGCGTCGTAACGCACCTGCATGTTGATGCCGAGACAATCGTCCGAATACTCCGTGTCGCAGGCGGTGCCGATCACGTTGAAGATCAAGCCTGTGCCGTTTGTGTCGGTCGCCCGCACCGACACGTCGCCGTCGTATCCGGTACCATTGATCGTGTGGCCTTCCTCTACCAGGATCATTTGAAGATCCTTGAGGCTAACGGACTTCACGAGGCGGTTGTCATCCGCGAAAGCCGGTGCAGCCAGCGCGCTTGCCAAAGTGAACATTACCAGAGTGCGGCGCATGCGATGTCCTCCCCGCGAGCCAACCAATTTGATCAGCATCCTACCGTTTTCCGGACTTGTGAAGGGCGGCAAGGCGTTCAGATTGCGGAATATTTATGTTTCACGCGGGCGTTGCCAGAATTCCCCGCGCCTCGGCCGCATCGCGGTGCATTTGCTCAACCATAAGGTCCAGGCTGTCGAACTTCTTCTCGGGCCGCAGATAGGCGACCAGCTGCACTTCGAGCCGTTTGCCGTAGATGTCGCCCGAAAAATCAAAAATGTGGGTTTCCAGCAGCGGGTCCCGCAGGCCCGTCGTGGGCGTGCGGCCGAAGTTGGCGACACCCGGGCGCCAGTCTGATTCCCCTTCGATCCGGGCACGGACGGCATAGACGCCGTGTTTGGGATGGATGAGCTCGCCGAGTTGCAGATTGGCGGTGGCAAAGCCGAGCTTGCGGCCATTCTGTTCGCCCGACTCCACCACGCCGTCGGCCACCCAGGGCGCGCCGAGCATCGC
>JAIXVM010000246.1 GCA_027482995.1 Hyphomonadaceae bacterium
GCCCGCCGGGCATAGTCAGGGTCAGCAAGCGCCTGGTCCTGGAAGGCATCATGCTTGAAAGGCGTTGCGAAGATCCCGGCAAGATCATCGCCGGCGCGCGCCGCAGCCGCTTCGAGGCTGTCGGCATCGTTGTAATTATAAGTAATCAGGTGCGCCCGGTCTTCGGCAAGCGTGCCGGCGGGGACCGGCGTGCACCAAGGCGCGGAGCCGTGATAGGATCCAGAGGCGACCAGAATCTTCCGCCGTTTGGTTTCGGCCCGCGCAACACTAATCGCCATGGTCGTGGCGTCCGTTCCGTTCTTGCAGAAAATCGCCCAGTCGGCATGGGAGACCATCGCGATCAAGGTTTCCGCAAGGTCTATGATCAACGGCGATGGGCCGGTCATCGTGTCGCCGAGTGCCATCTGCGCGGCCGCTGCTGCTTCGACACGGGGCTCACGGTATCCGAGCAGGTTCGGCCCATAAGCGCACATCAGGTCGAGATAGCGATTGTTGTCGCTGTCCCACAGGTAGGCGCCGTCAGCGCGGTTGAAGAACTGCGGAAAACTTTCCGGGAGCAATCGAACAGACTGATGGCCATACATTCCATTCGGGATGACCTTGCCGGCCCGTGCCCTCAGTCTCTGCTCCGTCTCGCGCGCCATGGAAGATCGTCCGTTCTGCCAGTTCAACTCGGGAAATTGATGCAAGCTCGAAGTGGGCAAGTCAAATCATGGGCCGTCCTTGCGTAAACAGGCCGAAGACAGCCAGCCTGCATCGCCCGTCGCGATTGTCTCGTTCGATTTGCAAAGTCAGTTCCAGACCGGTGGGCGACGGTCCTTCCACGGAAGTTCTTTCTCAAGTTGACCCGCAAGCCGGTACAAGGTTCCTTCGTCACCGTAACGGCCCGTGAACATCATGGCGATCGGGAGACCACTCCCGGATTGCCAGAGCGGCAAAGACAGGGACGGCTGACCTGTGATGTTGAATGCCGGCGTAAATGGGAATGTCGCCGCAGAGCGTTTGTCATACTCCCGGATTTCAAGGCTCAGCGGATCAAGCCAGTCGACCCGTGGCGGCTCTGTGCCAAGCACGGGTGACACGTAGACATCGCACGCCTCGAACACCGCGAGAATCGCGCGGCTCATCAGCCGTAGCTGCTGCCAACCCCACATAGCCTGCTGGCCCGTGATCTCCCGGCCGCGGTCATAGCCGCGCCGGGCCAGCGGGCCGATATCGCTGCCGGGCTCTCGGCCAATCGCCTGCACCATCCGCGCCATGCCCGCCGCAAAGTTCGATCCCGAAACGACCGCCTGCGCGCGATAAAAAGTGCGCCAGTCCAGTGCGATAGCCTGCTCGCGCACATCATGTCCGAGCTTTGCCAGATGTTCAGCGGTGCGCTCGATTGCAGCGGACATGTCCGGCGCGACCGGGCGCCCACTTGGCGTCTGCGCAGACCAGAAAATCTTCAGTCGCCCGGGTGAGCGGCCAACCTCTTCGAGATAGGGTCGCTCCTTCTTCGGATAAGCGTACGGACTTGCAGGCTCCGGATAACCTGTGGCGTCGAGCATTGCGGCGCTGTCGCGAACCGTTCGTGACACGACGTGATAGACAGAAAGGCCTATGGCGCGGTCGGAATCCTCGCCGCCATTCGGATTGCGGTCACGCGTCGGTTTCATACCGACGAGGCCGCAACAGGCCGCCGGGATCCGGATGGAGCCGAGGCCGTCACTCGCATGTGCGACGGGCACCATGCCGGACGCCACCGCCGCGGCCGCGCCGCCCGACGAGCCGCCGGAAATGTGTTCCGGGTTCCAGGGATTGCGGCAGGCGCCGAGCCGCTCCGAATGGGTCACGCCGGGGATCCCGAATTCCGGTGTATTCGTCTTGCCCGTCAGCACGAGCCCCGCCGCGCGGTACCGGCGGACCAGTTCGCTGTCCTCCTTGTCGGCTTTGACTTCCGCGTAGAAGCTCGCTGACGTCCGCGGCCAGCCCGATACAGTTTGACCAAGATCCTTGATGAGAAAAGGAACGCCCTTGAACGGTCCGTCAGGTAGCGCGCCTTTCGCCGTCTCGCGGGCCTCATCGAAGGCCTTGTGTACGACGGCGTTCAAGACGGGATTGTGCCGCTCGATCCGTTCGATCGCAGCATCGACAAGTTCGAGCGCGGTCACTTGCCCGCTGCGGACAAGTTCAGCCAGCGTCAGAGCGTCATACTGAGAATACTCGGAAACCGGCATGGTCGACCCCCATTTTGAGGCGATTGATCTACCGAATTGAGGGATTGTCCAGAGCTGTTGGAGTAAGCGCTTCTCAAAGACTTCCGAAGCCCATTTCGTCTCGAGCCTGATCAGGGACCCGTGTTGGCCCGCATTCGAACGGCGAGTCTGTAATCACTTTGAACCGCTCCCTGAAGTGCGCTCATTCGGGGCTCGAGCTTTTCGCGCGCTGATCGTCGAGCCATGATCGCGTTGCGTCACGCGCGCTATTCCTTGCGGAATGAAAACCTCTTAACTCCCCGAAAACATTGGAGTAAAGGCGCTTCTGGCGGGGCGTTTTGGTTCGTCGCCACCGACCTCGGGCCGACGTTTCCGGTCCTTGCGTCACGGCTATCCATGACTGTTTGACGCGCTATCCTTATGTCCTGATGCCGATTTTGGCACAAGACGAACAGGACGAGGGCGAAGATGGCCGACAACGCATCACAGGTGCAGCGCAAACCGATCGACAAGGATGCGATCCGCGAACGCTACCGCGTAGAGCGCGATAAACGCCTGCGCAGCGACGGCATTGATCAGTATACCCGGATCGCTGGCCTGTTCGACGATTACCTTGACGACCCTTACACGCCGGTCACCCCGCGCCCGCCGAAGACGGACCACGTGACCTTTGCCTTTGTCGGCGGCGGCTTTGCGGGACTGGTAACCGGTGCCCGGCTGAAGGAGGCTGGGATCACCGACGTCCGCATCATCGAGCGGGGCGGTGATTTCGGCGGCACCTGGTACTGGAACCGTTATCCCGGCGCGCAGTGCGATACGGCCTCAATGATCTACATGCCGCTGCTCGAAGAAACCGGGCACATGCCGAGTGAGAAGTATGCGCACGCGCCCGAAATCCTTGAGCAGTGCCGCCGGATCGGACGGCATTACGATCTTTACGAGAACGCGCTCTTCCATACCGTCATCGAAGACCTGTCCTGGGATGAGGCGCGCAGCGTCTGGAGAATCCGCACCAATCGCGGCGATGATTTCACCGCCAAGTATATCGGCCTCGGCACCGGTCCGCTGAACACGCCGAAGCTTCCCGGCATTCCGGGGATCGCTGATTTCAAAGGCCACGCCTTCCACACGAGCCGCTGGGACTATGAGTATACCGGCGGTGACCCGAGCGGGGCGCCGCTCGACAAGCTGAAAGACAAGCGCGTCGCCATCATCGGCACGGGCGCAACCGCCGTGCAGGTCGTCCCGCATCTCGCGCGCGCCGCCAAGGCCCTTTACGTCTTCCAGCGCACGCCGTCCTCGATTGATGTGCGCGACAACCGTCCGATTGATCCGGAATGGTTTGCGTCCATCGCAACGCCGGGTTGGCAGCAGCGCTGGCTGGAAAACTTCACGCAGAACCAGGCGGGTATCGGGATGGCCCCGGAGGATCTCGTGCAAGACGGCTGGACCGATCTGGCAAAGCGCATCCGCAACCGGATCCTGCAATTGCCGGCTGATCAGCGAAACCCGATGGGCATGCTCGCCGCGTACGAAGACGCCGACCACGAGAAGATGGAAGAGATCCGCCAGCGCGCGGAAGCGGTGGTCAAGGATGCGGATACGGCCGAGAAGCTCAAGGCCTGGTATCGCCAGCTCTGCAAGCGGCCGTGTTTCCACGACCAATATTTGCAGGCATTCAACGAGCCGGCAGCCCACCTGATCGATACCGATGGCAAGGGTGTTGAGCGCATCACGGAAAAAGGCGTTGTCGTGAACGGCGTCGAGTATGAGGTCGATTGCATCGTCTATGCGTCAGGCTTCGAAGTCGGCACGCCGCTCGAGCGCCGCACCGGCTTTGATCCCAAGGGCCGGGGCGGCGTTACGCTCTCGCAATACTGGGCCGACGGTATGCGCACGAAGCACGGCATGCACGTCCACAATTTCCCGAACGCCTTCCTCGTTCAGGCCACGCAGGCGGCAAACCTCATCTCCAACTATCCGCACAACCTGGTGGACGCGGCGCGCACGATCTCGTTGATTGTGAGCCATGCTGAGTCGGAAGGCGCGAAGGAAGTCGAGGTCAGCAAACAGGCCGAGGACGAATGGGTGAACCTCCTGCTGTCGGGCATGGGATTGATGATCGGTTCGCCGGACTGCACACCGGGCTACTATAACAACGAAGGCCGCGATCCTGGACCCCAAGCGCGTTACTTCGTGGGTTATCCTGCCGGCGCCGTGGCCTTCTTCAACTACATAGAAGGCTGGCGCACCTCCGGCGCTTTCGAAGGTATCGAGTTCCGGCACGACGCCTGACGGGGCCGCGTTCACTTTAGTCGGCCGCACTCGCGGGTAGTCAGCTCACGAATTGACGGTTCGGGCTTGCCGCGGCGTGTAGGCCTGCAACGACGTCAGAAAGATCTGCGCATTCGGCGGCCTCTGGTAGAGGTCCGTCACGATGAGGCTCCGTGTACGGCCGGTTCGTCGCACGTGGAGAACCTCGTTGCCCTCTTCTCCTTCTCGCGCGCTGTACAGGGTCGCCGATAAGCCGCGACCTGCGAGTTCTCTTGCCCGCCGCTTGCCATGTGTTGGCAGATCATCGTTGCGTGCAAGGTTCACCACCAAGGAACCATTGGGGCAGGCGGTGTCTAGAAGCCAGGCAAGTGTCTTCGGGTCATCGAATGGCTTGACGATTCCGAACCCGTCGCACGCGTCGACCACAACCGCGTCGAATTGCTGGCATCCGTTCTCCACGAACCGGATGGCGTCTGCCGTGACCCACCGTACGTTTGGGTCGAGCCAGAAGTAGCGCCGTGCGAGATCTTCTGCTTCCGGATCAACATCGATAACCGTCACACGCGTACCCGTCCGCGCCAGCATGGTTGCAAGGCCGCCGCCGCCCCCGCCAATCATCAGCAGGGTTTGCGCGCCGCCTACCAGCAGCTCGATAGCGTGAACGTAGCCGGAGACGCTGACGCCGTCGCAGTTGACCATCGTCTGCGCCGTGTCTCCGATCATGTAGATGCGGGCCTTGTCCGATGTCTGTTCGAGAATGCGGATGGTTCCGAAAGCGCCTTCGCGCCGCGCGAGTTCTATCATGATGAAGGCCGGTTTTATGAAGCGAAGCGGCGTGTGTAGCCTACCCGGCGCGCTTCGCTAAAGGTCTTTCTTGGGGTCATCCTCTCGAAGTGCACAAGGGAAGCGAGGGACTCAAATCAGCCGGCGCAGCGAAAGGTGGATTGAGCGTGTATCCACTTTGCGCGAGCAGGTTTGGGCAAACGCAGGTATGAAGTCAAAGCGCCCCGGCCGGTTCGTTTAGTTCGGGAACGTGCTTTGCGCTAGCAGTACGGACAGCGCGAAAAAGCTGGTCGCAAGAACGGCCAGCAGAACGGGCCATCCGGCAATCGGAAAGTCTCGGAAGCGGTAACCGCAAATTCCCATGACGATCGTGTTGTTGTGATGGCCGAAAGGCGTGACAAAATCGAGCGAGACACCGACGGCGACGGCCAGCAGTACGATGGCCGGATCGATGCCCGAGCTGATCGCGATCTGGAACGCGATGGGTGCCAGGATGATCGCGGTCGACGCGTTGTTGACGAACGGCGTGATGACAACCGCCGTGATCAAAACCGAAAAGAGAATGAAAAGCGGGCCAGCCTGAGGCGCAGCACTCAGGAAGATGCGCGCGATAAACTCGGCCAGTCCGGTCGTCTCTACAGCGTTCCCGATGGGGATCATCGCGGCCAGCATGATCAGGATCGGCCAGTTGAGACGGCGAATGGCCGAGATAAGATCGAGTTGACCAAAGATGACCAGACCGGCGATCGCCGCGCCGAACGCAAGCTCAGGGCGAAGCAGTCCGCTGGCAGACAAGGCGACAGCACCGAAGAAGGCGATGAGTGGAGGCAAACTGGTGCGCAGGGGAAGTATGTCCGCCGGTGCCGAAACGCTGAGCAGATTGTGATCACGGATCGCCTGGTCGATGGCGCGAGCCGGCCCTGCAAGGTGGATAACATCGCCGACGGCGAGCTGCAGGTCAGAAAAGCTCCCCTCAAGCCGTTTGCGGGGAGACGTGATGGCCACAATCCGGACGCCCATGTCCGTAAAGCCTTCCAGTGTGGAGATACGCGATCCGAGCACAACGGATTCCGGGACGACGACGGCGGCGCCTTGGTCGGCTTCGGCGCCGTTGGGAGAAAGATCCGTGATCAGCATGCCGGACTGAATCAGCCGTTCGAGCTTCTCCCGGTTGCCCTCAATCAGCAGGGCATCGCCGGGCTCAAGCCGGATGGTCTCTCGCTTGCCGAACACAAATTGATCGTTTCGGCGGATACTCTCGATACGTCCGTCGAAGTTCGATTCCGCCAGCGGCAGAAAGGTGCCAGCCAGCGACGATTGCGGCGGCACATTTGCCTCGAGGATCAACCGGCCGGGCTTCGCGACCGTCTCTGCCATATGGCCGACCTCCGATGACTTGATCGTCGGCAGGAGCCGCGGAACGAAAAGTACGATTGCCACAACGCCGACCAGAAGCGCCGGAAGGCCGACATTTGCGAATTCGAAAAAGCCGAGGCCTTCCCCGGTTTCCGCAAGCAGGACGTCACTGACGAGCAGGTTCGCGGGTGTGCCGATCAGTGAGCAGGTGCCGCCGAGCAGCGTTGCGAACGAGATGGGCATCAGCATACGGGAAAGGGGAATTTCGCTGCGCTCTGAAACCGCAGTGACCAGTGGAAGCATCAGCGCCAGGGCGCCGATATTGTTCATGAAGATCGAGACGAAACCCGCCAGGCTGCAGAGTAGCAGGAGCAGGATCTGTTCCGACTTGATCTTCGCGGTGAGGGTGGTCGCGGCGCGGTCGAGCAAGTGTGAGGCCTGCAGCGCGCCCACGAGAATCAGGATTTCAGCAACTGAGATGACGGCAGAGTGAGCAAGGCCGGAGAAAACGCTGGAAGCTGGCACCAGCCCGACCGCGAAAGCAGCCATCAATCCCGAAACGGCGACGACTTCGATGCGAAATCGATCCAGCGCGAAGATCCCAAACGTGGTGATCAGCAGGCCGATCAGGATGATCTGTTCGAGCGTCATGTACCGGTTCTCGCACAGACCCCCGGCTCCGGAAAGCAAATCCGCCTCTGATTACAATGCTGAAAAGAAATAGGCGACTTAAACGGTCGAGTAAGAAGGGGATGGATGGTCACGCGCGGTGATCGTGGCAATCTTCGACGACGCCGAAAGGTGTTTTCATTCTTGGGAGACACCTTCCGAAGCAAGAACAGCCCGGCCACACGGAGACCGTCCCATGAGCCAGATGAAGCCCGTTGAACCTGCCTTGCCAACGAGGTTCGCCTACGTGTCGGTTCCCGGTATCGGAGATAGCGGCCCGGACCATTGGCAGACATGGATCGAAGAAGTCGGCGGGGGCATTCCCCGGATCAAGCTGACGAACTGGCGAAAGCCGAGCTTGAACGCGTGGCTGAACGCCATCGACGAGGCGGTCACGTCCCAGTGGACGCCGGCCATTCTCATCGCCCACAGTTTCGGCGCGCTGGCGGCCGCCCAGTACGCCATCGAGGAGCCCTCGCGCATTGCCGGCGTGCTTCTCGTCGCACCGGCAGATCCGGCACGTTTCGAAGACGCGCGTGATCTGTCGCTGGCACCTGTGCCTTGCGCCGGGTTTATGGTTGCCAGCCGGAATGATCCCTGGATGGAAATGCGGGTCGCGCAGCGCTGGTCACAGATCTGGCGGCTGAAACTTATCGATGAGGGTGATGCCGGGCATATCAATGTGGATTCCGGACATGGCGCCTGGCCTGCAGGGCTGAACCACCTGGCGCGCCTGACCTATGAAGCCGGAGCCCGGGCCACTTCGCGCATCGGGTCGATCTATCTCGCTAATCACCAGAGGAACGGAACCGCCTGAGCGCTGTATTGATTGGAGAAAACAAGAGAGAGGGAAGCTGCGGCGCTGCCATGTTGCACGGCGGTCCGCGGGATCCGTCGTCGGCATGCGTCGATGTGGGCGAAGCTGACTCTTGTTTTTGTAACAAACCTTACCAAACAGGTCGGGTTGCAATGAATTCAGCGCGGTCGGAGGTGTTGAGTTTCGCTCCGCCGACGGATCAGCTCGCGATGGAGCGGCGAACCTGTCCGGATTTGTCGGAGGCGATCGCATCGGCGATCGTCGTGCCGTCGAGCACCACGCGTGTTGCTTCTGCTACACCTGCGAAGACCCTGCGAATGCGGCAGGACTTTTCGTCCGTACAGTCTTCGCATTTGCGATAGGCCATTTTCGAAAGGCAGGGCAGGGGGGCCAATGGGCCCTCGATTATCCGCATTACCTCGCCAAATGTGATCGTCTCAGGGCTGCGAAGCAGAAGGTAACCACCTGCTTTGCCGCGGCGGCTGACGACGAGCCCCTGATGTTTCAGGTCGAGCAGGATCTGCTCCAGGAACTTGCGCGGGATAGCCTGGGTTTCGGCAATGTCCGCAATGAAAACGGGTTCATTTTCAGGGGCTTCGGCCAGAGCCAGTAGTGCGCGCAGGGCGTATTTCGCTTTCTGGGAAATCATCGTCATCCATCCTGTCAGACTTGTCTAACTGCATCCTGACCCGTTCGCAATCTTTAGTCCTGCTCATAAGTCTATTAAACAGATAGAGTTGAAAGGGACATGAATGAATGAGCAGAACTAGCGGGCTTCGGATGACGAAACAGTTCAACACATTGCGGCGGCCAGCGCTGCCGCCCGGGAGATAGCAATGACTTACAAGGCACAAATACTCGCTGCCGCCGCGATCGCATCTTTGGCGCCCGCAGCCTTGGCCCAGACTGCGCCAGAGACCCCGGTAGAACAATCCGAAAGCGAGTTGCGCCGCGAGACGATCACAGTCACCGCGCGCCGCGTTGCGGAAGACCTTCAGGATGTGCCGATCCCGGTTGCGGTGCTCAGTGAAGATCTGCTGGCAGACTCCGGTACTGGCAGTGTCGGCGCAATCGACCAGCTGGTTCCATCGGTGCAGTTCTACTCGACCAACCCGCGCAACTCCGCAATCAACATCCGCGGTCTCGGCGCGCCGTTCGGTCTCACGAATGACGGCATCGAACAGGGCGTCGGCCTTTATGTGGACGGCGTCTACTTCGCACGCCCGGCCGCTGCTGTGATGGACTTCATCGACGTGGCACAGGTCGAAGTGCTGCGCGGGCCGCAAGGCACACTCTACGGCAAGAACACGACCGCAGGCGCGATCAACGTGACCACCAAGGCGCCAAGCTTCACACCGGAAACCGATCTTGAGCTGAGCTATGGCAACATCGGCTACTTCCAGGCCAAGGCGACGACCACCGGTCCGCTGACCGACACGCTGGCCTATCGTGCCTCGTTCTCTGCAACGCAACGCGACGGTGTGCTCTTCAATGTTGCTGAGCAGGATGACCTGAACGACCTCAACAATATCGGCGCACGCGTTCAGCTTCTTTGGGCCCCTTCCGACACGCTCGATGTCCGGATATCGGCTGACAACACAGCACAACGGCCGGAAGGCTATGCGCAGGTGTTTGCTGGCGTCGTCCCGACGCAGCGTCCTCTGAACCGTCAGTATGCGGCGCAAGCGGCGTTCTACAATTACGCACCTCCCAGCACGAACCCGTTTGACCGCATCACCGATCTTGACTCGTCTCACCGCTCCAACTCGGACATCGGTGGCGCCTCGGTCAACGTGGACTGGGATGTGGGTCCGGGCACGCTGACGGCGATTTCCGCCTGGCGCTACTGGCTCTGGGATCCTTCCAACGACCGGGATTTCCTCGGCCTGCCGATCCGCACGCTGTCGCAGAACCCTTCGAAGTCGTTCCAGTGGTCGCAGGAATTGCGGTATGCGGGCGACATCAATGACTCGCTCGGCTTCGTGGCGGGTGCATACTACTTCAACCAAGTGACCAAGACCCTCGGCCGGGAAGAGCAGGGCAGTGCCGCGTGGCGTTTCCTCACCAACCCGAACGCGACGAACACATTGCTCGGCCAGCGCGGCGCGCTTGACGGCTACGGCCAGACTGCCGCCATCCGTTCCGATCACACCAGCGCGGCGCTGTTCGGCCAACTGGAATGGGACGTCACCGACAAGCTGCGCCTCCTGCCGGGTATCCGTTTCAACGCGGACGAAAAGAGCGGCTTTTACCGAGCGACGCCTTATGGCCAGCTGAATACGACCGGCCTTGGCCTCACGCCGGCGCAGATCACCGCCCTGCGCGCCCTCGAGCTCTCCATTCTTCAGTCGCTGTCCTACGAGACGGAAGGCGACGACACCAACATCTCGTACAACTTCACGGCTGCCTATGATGTGACTGACAACATCAATGCCTATGCGACCTACTCCACGGCGTTCAAGACCTTCGGCCTCAACAACAATGGCATTCCCGTTGACGCCCAGTCCCAGCCGATCCTGTCGCTGGCTTCGATCGAGCCCGAAGATACGGCGCATTTCGAAGCGGGCCTGAAGACGGAACTCTTCCCGGGCTTCATCGCCAACATCACGGCCTACAACACCACGATCAATGACTTTCAGGTTTCGGTCGTCAGCAACCAGGCAGGAACACTGCGGGGCTATCTCGCCAACGCAGAAGAGGTCGTCGTGCAGGGCGTTGAGCTGGATACCTCCTGGCGAGCTACGAACAATCTCAATCTCTATGCGAACCTCGCATTTACAGACGCCAAGTATGAACGCTTCACGCAAGCACCGCCTGCTCTTGAAGATTCGGGCGGCGCGGTCCTGCAGGTCGATGCATCCGGCACCCGTTTGCCCGGCGTGTCTGATGTCGCGGCGTCTTTCGGCGGCGAGTATGTTATCCCCGGTGGTTTCAGCGGCCGGACAGGCGAATGGTTCGTCGGGGCAGATGGCAGCTATCGATCGGAGTTTTCGTCAAGCCCGACGGAATCGGACTTCCTGAACATTGATGGGTACACGATCATCAATGCCCGCGCTGGTTTCCGCGGCGCCGATGGCTGGACTGCCTTTGTCTGGGCGCGCAACGCGCTGGACGAGGAGTATTTCGAGATACTCAATGCCGGTGGTGCAAGCTCCGGCTACTATGCCGGTCTCCTCGGAGATCCGCGTACGTACGGTATCACGCTAAGAACATCGTTCTGAAGCATGCGTCCGAACAGGACGCTCTGCATTGCGGCGCTGGCTGTTCTCTCCGGGACAGCCAGCGCTCAATCATTGGAGACCGAGACATCAGCCGCCGAGCTTGATCTTTCGGGATCCGTGCGCCTCAGGCAGGAGTTCATTTCCGGGCAACTGCGGAATGGTTTCGATGCAGACGATTCCCTGACGTCCCTCCGCAACCGGATCTTGGCGCGCTACGGCACGCAAGATCTGTTTGCGGAGGCCGAACTCTATGACAGCCGCGTCTTCGGAGCGGCGGATGGAACGCCGGTCACGACCGGCGAAGTCAATGCGGCAGAGCTGGTTCAGGCATCGCTGAACCTCCGGACCGAGGTTGCCAGC
>JAIXVM010000166.1 GCA_027482995.1 Hyphomonadaceae bacterium
CAAGTTCAACGAAACCTGGCACGACGCCGGCCTCCAGCGGAAAACGACGAAGGATCCGTGCACAGAAGGCATGGATCGTCTCGATGCGCAGGCCGCCGGGTGTTTCGAGCGCGCGGGCGAAGAGCGCCCGAGCCGCTTTCAGCTGGTCTTGCGAGTATGTTTCCGGCTCAGTCTGCTCCAGCTTCGAAAGCGTAACACGCAGCTTCGTATCTTCCATGACTGCCCAATCGCCGAGCGTCTTGAACAGCCGCGACAACATCTCGCTCGCGGCGGCCCGCGTGTAAGTGATGCACAGGATGGAGTCCGGCTTCGCTCCCGGCCGTCCATCCGGCCGTTGCAACAACAGCCGAGCGACGCGGTCGATCAGAACCTTGGTCTTTCCGCTGCCCGCATTGGCGGTGGCAAAGGCCGATGCGTTCGGATTGGCAGCCGCCGCTTGCGCGTCGCTTGCGGCTTTCAGGGCAACGGCCGGTGCAGGGTCACTCATAGCCGTCCTCACCGTCCGACGTGTCACTGGTCCACTCGGCGCGGCGGGCGAGCAGGTTGAACCCGTAATCATACTTCACAAACTGAACGCGCGGCGCAGACGCGAACAACGCGCCGGGCTCGCGGTAAGCCGCAATCAGCTTCTTCAATCCTGCTTCCGCCCGCGCCGAGACCTTCTCCGGCGCCAGCTCATCGTTCCGGCCACGGCCGATCAAACGCGCATCCGGCTTACCCTTGAACTCGACATACTCGAGCGCCGCGACGGGCGCCGCCGCCACGCCCTTGAAACCGCCCCGCTGCGCAATCACGGCCTGCAGCGGCATCTGCTGGTCGAACCCGGAGAGCACCATCGGATCAGAGGGCGCATTGCCCGTCTTGAAGTCCACGATGGTGATCTGGCCTCCCGCGCCGATCTCGATCCGGTCTGCCTGGGCCGACAGCACGAATGGCTGGCCGGCAATCTCATAGGTCACCTGACCGTCCGTCTCGAGATGAATGCCGCCCGAAACATCCCGGCTCTTCCGCCAACCGGTAAACCAGGCTGCAACGTCCTGCCAGATGGCCTGGCGACCCAGCCAGTCCGTGTCCGCCTCGCCCGCCTTTCGAAGTTCCCGTCCGAGCAGCTCCAGAAGCGCGTCCGGCGTCTTCGGGCCCGGCTCTTCCTCGAACCGTTCGATCGCCTTGTGCACCGCCGTGCCTCGCAGGTTCGCCTGGACCGGCCCGTTCATCGGATCGAGCACCCGTAGGCCCAGCACATCTTCCGCCCAGATCGAATAGGGATCGCGTTGCAGCCGGTCTATGCGCGTGACCGACATACGCTTCGGCCAATCCGATGGCCGCCGGGTGGGGCGCGGTTCGACCTTGAAGTCATCGGTCAGGGCACCGATGCCGTCTGACTGCATCTCGTGCACCCAGGCTGGCAAGTCGCCATGCGCGCCTGAAAGAATGCTTGTGCCGGCATCCGGCAAGGCACCCTTGACGAGTGTCCGCAGACGCCAGACCCAGCGCGAGGCTACCGCTGGCGCATCCTCCCGCCGTGCCGCATGCAGCATCACGACGCGCGGCGCGCAGGCGAGCTGCGCAAAATCGTGCGCCGAAAGCCCAAGCCGTTGATCCGGGTCCGGAAGACCCAGTTGCACCCGGAACCGGCGCGGCAGGAAGGAATCCGGCGCGGTCTTTTCCGGCCACACATCTTCGTTCAATCCCGCGAGCACAATCAGGTCAGCGGACTGCAAGCGCGCTTCCAGCGGGCCCCAGATGCTGAGCCGCGGGTGCTCCGGCTCTCCGAGACTGAGGGTCAGGCTTGCGCATTCGGTCTCGACCAATTCGGCCAGTTCCATGGGCGTCACCGGTGGCAGCCACTCGCCCATTTCGTTGATGCGCTGGAGCAAGGTCGAAGCGCCCGCCCCGTCCTCTCCCGCCCAGGGCAGCGGTGTTTCGCTGATCGCGCCAGCGAGCACCGAAATGCGCATGACGCCCTCGGCAATGCCCACCGTCTCGGCGCCACTGAAATCGCCGCCCGCTTCGCGAACCAAACTCGACAGCCGGCGAACAAATGCGCCGCCTGTCGCTTGGTCCTCCTCAGTGAACGATTGATGGCGCATGTTCTCCCGCGGCGCCTCGATGAAGGCGGCGAGATCATCCAGGCTCGTCCAGCGCCTCGGGCCCCGCAGGAAGTGAAGATCGATCAGGTCGCCGAGGGCTCGGTCGCGAACAAAGGGATGCTTGAGTACCGCTGACAGCGTCACCGGATCCGCCGGGTCTGCTGCCCAGCGCGCGCAGAGCGAGATCAGGCTACCGGCCTGTGTGCGTCCGAGAGGCTGACCCGCCGATGGCGGCACCGACAGCCCCCACCGCGTGAGACGCGCGCTCACCCGGCGGGCAAGTCCGGCATCCGGCGTCACCAGTGCAGCCTTCGATCCCGGGGTCTCAAGCACGCCGCGCAACAAGAGCGCCGCCGCGTCGGCTTCCGCCGCTTCATTTGGCAGTTCGATCACCGACAGCCCTTGCAAGGCCTCCTGCGCCAATCCGGCCGGCGTTGTCGCGCTCTCCCGGGCGAGGTCCTCCAGCGTTTCGCGCCAATCCGCCGTGTCATCAGCCGGTGCCAGCGCCTCGAATACAAGCTTTCGGCGGGCGGTGCTGCGCGCCGGCGATGTCTCCGACGGCCATTCGGCGATATCCGCCAGTGGCAGACCCAAAGCTGTCAGGGTACGGACCAGCGCATGCTGCGGGTGGCTGGGCGCGCCCACAACGGACTGGCGTGCTTTCTCCGTGAGCGCCGTGTCGAGGCCGGGCAGCACGACGAGTCCAAGCGGCAATTCTTGAGCGGCGCGCATCAGTTCGCGGCCCGCGGGTGTGGCGCCGGTTGAACCTGCAATGATCACCGGGGCGGAGGGCGGCGAAGCGCGCCACGCCGCCGCCATCGCTTCAGCCGCCTGCCGCCGGCGTTCGAACGGGTCCGCGGCGTTGTTTTCCTTCAGCCATTGCGGCCACATCTCGGTGATGATGGAGAGAAAGCGGGTCGAGTCCTCCCAGTGCACCGCCAGTTCCGTTTCCGTCACCAGCGACGGCAACGACGACCAGTCAACAGGTGCCTCGCCGAGGGTCGCCTGCTCCAGCAGCCGGGATAGTTCGCGGGCAGACGATAGCGCCGCAGCCGGCGGTAGCCGCCGCCCATATTCACGTTCGTAGAAGACGCTTGCCAGTTGCGCCAGGACGCCAAGCTGCTTGGCCGCCGGCAGGACAGGCGCGAGCGCCGCATGGGAAGCCTCTGCGACCGGCGGCGGTTCATCCGACTCCAGATCACCCAGCGTCCGGATATCCGGCGGCAACAACGTGCCGCCCCCGCCCAGCGTGTCGAAGAGGGCCAGCGCAAGCGCGCGGGCAGATCGCCGGTTGGGCACGTAGATGATGGCGTCTGCCAAGGCATCCGGGCGGTTAGGAAGGTCAAAGGATCTTGAGAGTTCCCACGCCAGCGATCCCAGAAAGTCCGTGCCCGGCGGAATGGTCCAGACTTTTGGTGCGCCGGGTGCAAATGGCCGGACCTCAGCCGCCATGACAGGCGATCCACATCTCCGCATCCGCCAAGGCCTTTGGATCTCCGACATGTAGCCAGAACCGGTCCAGCGGTTGACCGGCCAGGCGCCCCTGCGCAATCAGTCCTTCCCAGGTTCGCATCGCCGAAAAGCGCTCTACCGCGACCCCGTCATAGAGTTGCGGTTTCATGATGCGCACGCCGGCATAGGCCCAGGGCGCCGACGTTGCAGAGCCCCGCCGCTCAAGCCGGTTGCCGGGCCGCAGAAAGAAATCGCCCGCGCCGTCAAATCCGAGTGCCCGCCCTGTATCGGCCAGCAAAAGGCGCTCATCCTCCGCCTCCGGATCAAAGGCGAGTGCAAGGTCGAGATAGGGTTCCGGCGAAGCGGGCGCCCAGAACGCATCCGTGTTGAGCACGAAGACGGGATCGTCTCCGAGCAACGGCTTCGCCTTGGCCAATGCGCCGCCCGTCTCCAGCACTTCGCCGCGTTCGTCGGAGATCAGCACCTCCACCCCGCTCCGACCGGCGACATGCGCCTCGATCTGGTCAGCGAGATAATGCACATTCACGATCAGGCGTTTCACACCGGCCTCGATCAACGGATCGACAAGCCAGTCCATCAGCGCTTTGCCACGCACCTTGATCAAGGGCTTTGGCACGGTATCCGTTAGCGGTCGCATCCGCGTGCCAAGCCCGGCAGCAAGGACCATCGCCGTGTGCGGGACAGCCGCGCTCATGTGCGAGCCTCAAACACGAAGGGCGTCGTCTCACGGACAAATGCTGCCATCCCGGCGAGTGCAGGATGCGACAGGTTCCGGGCCAGCAAGTGCAACTGGCGTGGCTGGAAGTCGCCGTAACGCGGCTTTCCGTCCCGGTGCTGAAGGCGAGAGAACACGCCCGCAATCCGGAGCGCATTCAGCGCGCCGATCACGGCGAGCCGCTCGTCAAATGCCTCTCTCCCCTGCCCGGTCAGATCGAGGAACCGCGTGATCGCGGCCTCTGCCGCTTCGTGCGAAACCGTGCGCCGCGCATCCTGCGTCAGCATCGCTAGATCCCAGGCGTCCCAGCCGACAACCGCGTCCTGGAAGTCGAGCAGCCCGACCTCGCCATCCGGCAGCCAGAGAAGGTTTTCGGCGTGATAGTCCCGCAAGGTGAATGCGCGCGGGAATGACACCGCCTGCGCGATCAGTGCGTCGCGCTCCGACTCCCAACGCGCCCGCTGGGCGCCCGCGAGAGGCCCCTGCCCGATCTCCGCCGGCAACCAGTCCGCATACAGATCGGCATTGGCCCCCAGCGCGACGGCATCAAACTCGAGGATTGGCCAGGAGACAGCGCCTTGGGTCAGCACTTTCGGTACAGGCGCCGCGTGCAGCTTCGCCAATCGCTCGGCGGCGGCCACGTAGAGCGGCGTTTCTGCCGCTTCGCCCCGTTCGATCAGCCGCGCGAACTCACGCGCGTCTCCAAAATCCTCGATCAGCGCGAAGCCCGCGTCTGCATCGAACCGGAGCACCTCCGGCGCCTTGAGCCCCAGACTGCGAAGGTGTCCCGCGATCAGCGCAAACGCCTCGACCCGCGACGCCGCGAGCCGTGTCATGGCGTTCCAGCCCATGCGCGCGCGGGTGGCCGCGTCGGCGTCCGGCGGGCACGGCTCGCTCTCAACCCGGGGCGCATCCATCAGCAGCGCGGTCGCGCCGTCGGATCGCTTCAGGCGGATATACCGGCGGGTCGACGCATCCTGACCAAGCGGGAACTGCGCCGCGTCCTCCCAGCCGTCTCCGGCCGCAGCAAGGAAGGTGGCAATCGCGCCGCGTCTCGGATCAGGCAATGCGTTCATCCAGACGTTCCTGCCAGCCTTCGCCGGCCGGTTCCAGCCTCGCCCGGCGCCCTTCCCCAGAGATTTCAAGGAATACGTCCAGCCGCCCGGCCGGCAGGTAGTGTCCCGCCCGTTCCGGCCACTCGATCAAAGCCACGCCGGTCTGGGTATCCTCCCAGCCGAGCTCGTGGACGCCGGTGGGGCCCTCAAGACGGTAGAGGTCGAAATGCCAGACCGGAAAGTCCGGCGCGTCATACATCTGAACCAGCGTATAGGTCGGGCTCGGCACCTCTTCATCCGGGCCGAGCAGCGCCTGGATCAGCCCGCGCACCAGCGTCGTCTTGCCGGCCGCCAGGTCGCCATGCAGCGCAATCACATCGCCCCGTTTCAGATGCTTCGCCAGACGGGCGCCGAGCGCCCGCGTGTCGTCTTCCGAGTCGAGGCCAACAATCTGCATCCTGTCGCGCATCCTAACGGGTGCGCCGGTTGACGCAACGCGCGGAAACCTGTGACGGTGTGCCCCGTCTGGCGCGTGTTGCGGCAGGGGGCACAAGAGAATAATAGAAAAGTGACGCACCCGTCACGAAACGAACTGGGGAGCCGAATGGCGCAGGGAGGCATCAGGAATATCGTTGTTGCCGGCGCCGGACAGGCAGCGGCTCAGGCGCTGCAATCTCTCCGCAGCGGCGGGTATGATGGCACGCTGACCGTGGTCGGCGACGAAGCGGCGCTGCCATACCAGCGGCCACCCCTTTCCAAGGCCTACCTGAAGGGCGAATTCGAAGAAGACCGGCTCTATTTTAAGCCCGGCTCCTGGTACGAAGATCAGAACATCGAGGTCGTTCTCGGAACCACGGTCACAGGGATCAACCGTGCCCAGCGCGAAGTGCAGCTCGAACACGGCGGCCACCTCCCCTACGATGCCCTGATCCTCGCAACCGGCTCGCGCCCACGCCAGCTGACTTTGCCGGGCGCAGATCTCGGCGGTGTCTATGATCTCCGCTCACTTGCAGATGTCGAACGCCTCAGCCCGCAGATGGTCGCAGGCCGCAAGTTGGTCATCATCGGGGCGGGCTATATCGGCCTTGAAGCGGCGGCCGTCGCGCGTCACATGGGCCTTGAGGTCACGGTTCTGGAAATGGCCCCGCGGGTTCTGGCACGCGTGACCAGCCCGGCGCTGAGCGCGTTCTACGAAGCCGAACACCGCAGTCACGGCGTCACCATCCTGACCGGCGTGCAGACATCCCGGCTGAACGGCGCCAATGGACAGGTCACGTCCGTTGTTCTGGCCGATGGTAAGGAGCTTCCAGCCGACATCGTTCTGTCCGGAATAGGTATCCTGCCGAACGAGGAACTGGCCAAAGCGGCCGGCATCGCCTGCTCCAATGGCATCCTGGTCGACCGCGACGGCCGCACTTCGGACCCGAATGTCTACGCGGCGGGTGACTGCGCGAGCCGTCCTCTGGTGCATTATGGCCGATCGGGACGCCTCGAGAGCGTCCACAACGCGATCGAGCAAGGCAAACTCGTTGCGGCGGCGATTCTTGGCCTGCCGCGCCCGGCAGAAGACTGCCCCTGGTTCTGGTCCGACCAGTATGACCTCAAACTCCAGATCGCGGGCCTCAGCCAGGGCTATGACACCCACGTGGTCCGAGGCGATCCCGCCTCCCGGAAGTTCGCAGTTTTCTATCTGAAGAACGGCACGTTGATCGCGGTTGATGCCGTCAACAGCCCGCCGGAATTCCTCGCGTCGAAAAAGCTCATCATGTCAGGGGCAAAGCTTGCGCCTAACGTCCTTATCGATACATCAACCCCTATGAAGGATATAGCGGCCCAAGCGGCCGCCTGAAGGAGACGGAAACACCACATGGCAAAGATCACCTATATCGCCCACGATGGCACCGAGCGCACGATCGAGGCACGCAACGGCATGTCCGTCATGGAAGTCGCCGTGAACAATTCGATCCCCGGCATTGATGCCGATTGCGGCGGCGCCTGCGCCTGCGCCACCTGCCACGTGTATGTGGACGAAGCCTTCCTCTCCAAAGCTGGCGAGCAGCAGGAAATGGAGAAGTCGATGCTCGACTTTGCCGAGAACGTGCGCCCGAACTCGCGCCTGTCCTGCCAGATCAAGGTCACCGACGCGCTGGACGGCCTCCGCGTCACCACGCCGGAAAGCCAGCACTGAGGCGGCCTTTCGAGAAACCAGTCTCACAGCGCCCCGGCCCTCAAGCCGGGGCGTTTTGTTTGACGCCGCGAGACGACTTGGTTCTTTTTCGGAACGGTGTAGGAATGTGTTGTCCCTCCCAGGAGCTGTTTCATGACCTTTGCCGAATTGCTCGCCGCCGTGACCCCCGCTGATGGCAACGCCCGATCCGCCTTCATCCCGGAAACCTGGATGCAGGGGCGCACGGCTTATGGCGGCCTGACCGCCGCGCTGTGCCTCGAAGCCGCCACCCCGTTGGCCGCAGGCCTTCCCGTGCGCGCGGTACAGGTTGCGTTTGTCGGCCCGGTGAATGGCAAAGTGACCTGCAAGCCGGAAGTGCTGCGGCAGGGCAAGAACACCGTGTTTGTTTCAGTCCGCATGACGGGCGATGACGGCGTCCTCGCCGAAGCGATCATCACGTTCGGCGCCGCGCGCGCCTCATCGCTCGATTTCGTGCATCTTCCGTCCCCGGACGTTCCTGGCCCTGACGCCGCCCCGAACTACTTCCGCAAGGAAGGCACAAGTCCCACCTTCGCCCAGAACTTCGATGTCCTGCTCGCCGGCGGATTTCCCCCGATGAGCGGTGCCGCCGAAGCCGATGTATCGATCTGGATGCGCCACCGCGATCCGTCGGGAACGGACGATGCCATCGCCCTGCTCGCGCTCGCGGACGCGCCGCCGCCTGCCGCCATGTCGATGTTCACGCAGCCCGGACGCATCAGCTCGATGACCTGGATGGCCGAGTTCCTGACCGAGACCATCGCGACCGACGCCCGCTGGTTCCTCGCGCGCCATACGGCGCAAACCGCCCGAAACGGCTATTCCAGCCAGCAGATGTTGATGTGGAACCGCGCCGGAGAGCCGGTGATGATCGGCCGCCAGACGATCGCCGTGTTCGTCTGAGGCGAACTTGTGCAACAGATTCAGGCGTTGAGGCGCCGCGGATCTTGCAGCATTTCAAGCCGTTATCGGATTTCCACAGGAACCTTATCCTACACCGCCCCAGCCGGGTTATGATCCGTGTGCCGGCAATGGTGCCGGCGGGTCCAGGCAGCGGCCGTGACGGAAAGGACTTCAGCAGGCGCTGCCGCCAGATAAGCCGGATGGGAGGATGGCCGCCGTGACGACGGGGACCGGACTGCCCGAATACCTACATTGAAATCATGTTCCCGCCATGGAGCCGTGCTCCCATCCGCAGGACCTCAAAGTCTCGAAATCCGGAAGGGCTATGCCCTGTCCGGCTTCAAGTGCAGGCGATATCAGTTGGCCAGCGCGGCGCGGATGCCTTCGAGATAGGCCATCTGTTCCTGCATCGCGAACTGCTTCGGATCGTCCTTGTCGAGCGCGAGCTGCTTGAGGCGGGTCGCTTCAAGTTCGGCGTCCACGTCTTCGGCTTTGACGTCCGTCAGGTTGCGCGCTTCTTCGGCAAGGATCGTCAGGCCGGCCGGCGTCACGTCCGCAAAGCCGCCGCGTACGTAGATACGCATCTTCACGGCATCGCCTTCGAGCACGCGAACGATACCGTTCTTCAGCGTGGTCATGAACGGCGCGTGGTGGGCCAGCACACCGAACTCGCCTTCCGTACCCGGAGCGATCACGTGATCGACATCGCCCGAGAACAGTTCCCGGGCGGGCGACACGAGTGAGAAGTGCAGCTTGTCGGCCATGTGTCAGGTTCCCTGAAGCGCTGCGACTACGACGCGTCCGCCATCATCTTGGCGGCTTTCGCTTTCGCCTCGTCGATGTTGCCGACCATGTAGAAGGCGGGCTCCGGCAGGTGGTCGAACTCGCCGCTGATCAGGCCCTTGAAGCCCTTGATCGTGTCTTCGAGTTTCACCTGCACGCCCGGCGAACCGGTGAACACTTGCGCCACGTCGAACGGCTGGGACAGGAAGCGCTCAACCTTACGGGCGCGGGCCACGGTCAGTTTGTCTTCTTCCGACAGCTCGTCCATGCCGAGGATGGCGATGATGTCCTGGAGTTCTTTGTACTTCTGCAGGATCGACTGAACGCTGCGTGCGACGTTGTAGTGATCTTCGCCGACGACCAGCGGGTCGAGGATGCGCGAGGTGGAGTCGAGCGGGTCCACAGCCGGGTAGATGCCTTTTTCCGAGATGGCGCGCGAAAGCACGGTGGTCGCAGCCAAGTGAGCGAACGAGGTGGCAGGCGCAGGGTCGGTCAGGTCGTCTGCCGGCACGTACACGGCTTGCACCGAGGTGATCGAGCCTTTGTTGGTCGAGGTGATGCGTTCCTGCAGCGCGCCCATGTCGGTGGCCAGCGTCGGCTGGTAACCCACAGCGGACGGGATACGGCCGAGGAGCGCCGACACTTCCGAACCAGCCTGCGTGAAGCGGAAGATGTTGTCGACGAAGAACAGCACGTC
>JAIXVM010000040.1 GCA_027482995.1 Hyphomonadaceae bacterium
GAATACTCCTGCTTCCCGAAGCTGTTTATATAACATTATGCATGATATTATTATGACACGGGGGAAGACCGGTTGACGAATGGACGGACCTCACGGAGCAATGACTGATGATGCGCAGGCCTGATTCAAAACCACCTCCCTTTCCGGGCGGGGCTTCCGGCCGCCCTTACGTGGCGGCGCTAACCGACCGCGAGCGCGAAGTCCTGGGCTGGATCCGCGATTGCGGCCCCCTGACGCGGGCGGCTCTAATCCGGGTGAGCGGATTGTCCGGCCCGGCGGTGTTTCGCGCCACGGAGGATTTGACCGCAAAGGGTTACCTGCTGATCGGCGCGCCGGTCGCCGCGGGCCGCGGCCAGCCAAGCCATACAGTCCAGCTCAACCCGGATGCCGCTTATGCACTCGGAATCTCGGTGATGACGGATTTTGCCGAAGCGGCAATCATGGACCTGACCGGCCGGGTGCGCGCGAGCGCCAATGTTACCTCGCCGGGCATGCTGCGACGGGACATCCTTGCGAACGCGGCGAGCTTCCTGGCCGAGCAACAGATGACCGGATTGGCGCCGTCAGCGCTAGCAGGTGTCGGCGTCGCCCTCGCAGCTTTTTTTGTGGATGAAAGCCTCATGAACCCGGCGATCGAGCTGGAAGACTGGGCGCTGGTTGACCTTCACGAGCCGGTCGAAGCTGCCTTCGGCGTTCCGGCAATTATCGAAAACAGCGCCAATGCTGCGGCGGTCGGAGAAAGCCTGCTTGGCGTTGGACGCCACACACCGACATTCGCCTATCTCAATTTCGCCGCCGGGTTCGGCGGCGGGATCATCCTGGACCGCAGGCTCTGGCGGGGTCTCAGCGGAAATGCCGGCGAGTTTGCCGCTGTGTTGAACGCGGTCGGTGCCTTTGTCCCAAATCTCGAAACCTTGCGGGAATGCGTCGCCGCGAACGGCGAGCCGACCGCGGGCATCGATGATCTGGTGGCCCGAGTTAAGCTCGATTGGTCAGGCGTGCCGGACTGGATTGAGAAGGCGGCCGTCTCGGTTAAGCTCCTGACGCGGATTATCTCCGAGACAATCGATGTCGGCACGGTCGTGGTGGGCGGCCGGCTGCCCCAACCCTTGGCGGCGCGGCTCGCCGAGGCGGCCTCCATCAATCAAGGCGAACTCGATCAGATGCAGCGCCGGGCGCGCGGCCGGCCGGCTCCGCTGATTCTGCCTGCAGAAGCCTCGGCCCGCGCTGCCGCTGTAGGCGCGGCTGCCTTGCCGCTGGCGGCGCGCATTTTTTCATCCCCTGTCGCGCGCTAGACATGCAACTGGATTAGCGGTGACACCCAGCGGTTAACATGCAGACTGCTCCGCACCGGCGCGAGCTTGCTTGTGGGAGGAACGCCGGCCATGTCGCAAAAGGTCATGCTGACCGCCTATGCGCTTGCGCATTTTGGCAAAAGCCTCCTCTGGCATAGCAGCACGCTCGTCTTTGCGTTCTACCTGACCGAAGTCATTGGCCTGCCACCTCGGCAGATGGGTCGGGTGTTGGCGGCGTCACTGGTCGTAAATGCCGTGTGCGACCTCGGATTCGGATGGATCCTAGGCCGCTGGGTCCGCGACCTGCGCTCGGCCGCCCGGGCGCAAGCCTTGGGCGCCGGACTCGCCTGCCTCTCCTTCATGGCGTTTGCCGCAGCCGGCGCGGCATCGACGGGTGCGGGCGAGGCGGCGGCGATTGCGGCTCTGATCGCCTTCCGGATCGGATATTCGCTCCTGGACGTACCACAGAACACGGTCCTCGCCTTCATTGCGCCCGACGATACCGGGCGCACCAAAATGGCAACACTCCGATATGCCTCGGCCGGCTTTGCCTTGTTGATCGTGGCGCTTTCTCTGGCCCCCTGGCTCGCCCATAGCGCGCCTGCGGCGCGCGCCGTGCACTTCTTCATCTTTGCGGCCTGCCTCACGCCCATCACGCTTGTCACGGCGCTAATCTTGTGGGCCGCTGCCGCGCGCAGCCGACCGCTCGCAGTTTCGGCGCAGCCCCTCGCCGACGGCTCACCAGAGGCCGTTCGAGGCATGTGGCTGCCGTTGGCGTCGATCCTCGTTTACTCAAGCTGTATGCCGCTATTCACCAAGCTAGAGGCCTACTTTGTCGCCTACTCGCCAGCACAAAGCGGCGCTGAGCTGTTCATGGCCTCCGTTGCGATTGGCCAAATTGCCGCCCAGCTGGTTTGGTTCAGGCTCGCCGGCCAAACGGATCTGGTCGCGCTGTATCGCTACGCAGCGGTTGGCCTTGGCCTTTTAGCGATCGCATTTGCAAGCCTTGCCGCGCTGGGTGGAGCCGTTCTCCTTGGATTGGCCGCCCTCTATGGCGGCGCGTCGAGCGGCCTTCTCGCCAGCATCTGGGCCCTTCTGGCACGCGCCGCCGCCGCAATGCCGACCAAGGCCACCCTCTGGTTCGGGAGGTTCACATTCTGCTCGAAGATCGCGCAGGCCAGCAGCGCACTTGTCCTCGGTGAGGCGCTGAGCGCGCTTAATTATACCGAAGCGAGCCAGCAAGGCTTACTGATCTTAGTCATGGCGCTCGGCCCTGCGCTGACCGCCGCCGCGTGCTCAGCGCTCGGCGCTTTCTTTTATCGCGAGCATCGCCTGGCCCGCGCGGCGGTATCAATGTGATGGCGCTGCTGCAATCCAACGGGATTGGACTCACGCCCCGCCTTCGCGCAGCGGTTCCAGTGAATAACCTATCCACCGTTGCGACAGGCCGGAATCGGCGAAGTCCGGCCTGGCGGCGAATGGTCAGCAGTAGGGCAGGATTGGATGGACCCCGCCATTCGCCGAGATTGGCGATTGGAGACATATGCCCCAAACTCGAGCGGCTCAAGGGCTCGGGCGGTCCTCCCTTAACCTGGCAGATGAACAATCTCGCTGGGTTCAATGAGCCATAAAACTGCAATCTATACGTGGCACCAAGCTCCAAAAGGAAACTCATATGGTCCGTCTGGTTGTCCTGCTGGTCTTCACCGCGTTCACGTCGCTCCCTGCGTTTGCATGGGGCAAGACAGGGCACCGTGTCGTGGGTGAGATTGCCAATACCTACCTGACCGACGACGCCCGAAAATCCGTCGAGGAGATTCTCGGTCCAGAAGGCCTTGCGGAAGCCAGCACCTGGCCAGACCTGATGCGTTCAAGCCCCGATCCCTTCTGGAAGACGGAAGCAGGACCGTACCACTACATAACGGTGCCTACTGGCAAGATGTATGACGAAGTGGGTCACCCACCTGAAGGCGATGCGATCTTTGCCTTGGAGCGGTTCAAGGCAACCCTCAAGGACCCTGGCGCAACGCGCGAGGAACGACAGCTTGCCCTCCGGTTCATCAACCACATTATCGGTGACCTTCATCAGCCGCTGCATGTTGGCAACGGCACCGACCGCGGCGGCAACGATGTGACCTGCAGCTTCTTTGGCGACACGACAAATCTTCACGCCATCTGGGACAGCGGCCTGATCGACCAGGAGCAGTTGTCATTCACCGAATGGACCGCGTGGCTGCTGCCGACGATCACTGAAGCCAACCGCGACGCCTGGAGCAAGATCGACCCGCGCGTCTGGTCTGCCGAGAGCGCAGCCATCCGTGACACGATCTATCCGTCCGAATGCGATCTGTCGTACGGCTATGTGTTCGACCACCGCGAGACTGTACGACTGAGACTGTCGCAGGGCGGGGTAAGGCTTGCCGCCTACCTTAATGCTCTCTTTGCAGAGTAGTTTTGTCGTTTGAGATCAGAGAGCCTCGCTGCCAAGCTCTTTTGGTGTCAGCAATAAGCAATCCGAACGTCAGCGTTCGGCGAATTGCGGCCGTTGCAATAACTCGACGCCCCCTCCGCATCCCGCGCCGTCGCTCCGCTGGGATCAAGCGCGGCCGACGTAGTGTGCCCGATCAAAGCGAAACTGGGGAACGACGCCGTCCTCTCCACGCCGGCCGGCGGCGATCACCATCACGATCTCCGCCGCTCGCGGCAGGCCGAGCAATCGCTTGAGCTTTGGTTCGTCGAAACCCTCCATGGGACAAGTGTCAAACCCGTATGCTGAGACCGCAATCATAAGGTTCTCGCATGCGAGTGCAGCGGTCTTGACCGCCCAAAGCGCCTGCTCATGGCGACCAAACGGTCCGCGCATCACGGGTTTGAGCCTGGCGCGAAGCCAAAAGAGGAAGCGCTTCATCGGCGCCAGAATGTGAAATGGCCCATCCTCGAAAAGGAACGGAATGAGTATCCGGTACTTCTTCTCGAAGAGCGGCATGAACCGCCGCGTCGCATCGGAAAGCGTGGGATCACCTTTCTCCTGCTGGATTCGATCGAGCATCATCGCACGGCCGCGTCGCCAAAGATCGGGACGCGCGACCGCGACGATCAGATGCGGCGCCGAGACCGCCGCTGGCTGATCAAGGCAGACGCGCCTCAGCGCCGCTAGGCGGTGCGGGTCCCGCACATCAATCATCTGCCAGCATTCGAGGTTGTGGGAGGTGGGCGCGAGGATTGCCAGGTCGAAGCAGGCGTCGAGCACTGTGTCCGGGATCGGCTCTGCCGAGTAAGCGCGCACCGAGCGGCGCCTGCGCATCACCTCCACAAGCGCTGGAACGAGTCTCTTTGCATCGTCATCGGGATTCATGATGTAGCTTGTGCCTCCGGACCGAAAAACCCGCCTCACCGAGCGGCGCGAACACAATTGGCGGCGATCAGCCGAATTATTGGGCTCGTACCTCAATGCCCGATACACGCCGTTAGTTCCGATGACCGCCTTCGGCGAAGTCCGGCCTAGCGGCGGTGGGGCCTCCGGACGGCACGATTGGATTGACCCTGCCGATCACCGGCGATTGCGATCGAAGGAATCCCAGCCTATTTCGGGCACCTTAGTTCACAGGTAGACTATCGCATATGTGGTCGGAGCTAAAAAAATGGGCCCGCGCGATCAAGCGCGACACGCTAGCAACCTACTTCGCTGTGCAAGACAAGCGCACGCCGTGGTTCGCAAAAGCGGTAGGTGTTGTCGTTGTAGCCTATGCACTTTCACCCATCGATCTGATCCCGGATTTTATTCCGGTCCTGGGCTACCTGGACGACGTAATTCTCGTTCCTGCGGGTCTTTGGTTGGTGATCCGTCTCGTTCCGAGAGCAGTGATGGAGGAATGCCGCACACGCGCCGAGGCTTCTTCGGCTCGCCCCCAGAGTAAGCTTGCCGGTGCCGTTATAGTTTTGATCTGGCTCGTGGTTGCGGCGCTGGGGGCGCTGTCGATGATTGCGCTTGCAAGGAACGGATGACGCATTTCGGCGAGTTCCAGCCTTGGCGTGGGCGGAATGCCGGTTGACCGGCCTTGAGCGACCCAGCCGTTGGGCCATAAGTCGTATCCTAGCGCTCCCGCCAGTCTGGAGAGCAATGGCCCATGCGC
>JAIXVM010000292.1 GCA_027482995.1 Hyphomonadaceae bacterium
CCGGAACGTGTAGCCGTAATCAATCCCCGCATTCGGCCCGATGTAAGAAAACGCAATGTCGGAACGATCAGCCCCGCCATCCGCAACCTCCGCATCAGAATAAGAACCCCGAAGGGAAAATTGGGCGCCATCGCGAAGCTGATATTCTGATTTCAGAGAGATACCGCGCTGCTCTTGCTCTACCCGCGTATCGAACGACTCCAATAAATTAGCTAGATTGCCCTCATCGCGCGCGCCAAGGACACGAGATAAGACAATGCTACTTCGGAGAAACGACTGATCCTGGTGAAAAAAACGCCCGGCGAGCTCAATCTTAAAGGCATCGCTTGGGCGATACTCGATTTTCGCATGGCCGCCATATCTCAATTGAGGGCTTTCGATACCATTCCAGATCGACAATGACGGCCCGACAATGGGCTCGTCATAATAGTGCAAGGCTCGCTCCTCGTCCTGAGCGCGGCGAAAATAGCTGCCCGCGAGCACGACGCCAAATTGATCTGCCGCGCCGAACGTGTTGCTGACAGTACCGTCAAACCGCACCGCAGCGTCATTCTCCGCACGGTCAAAATTATCTGCTGTGAACTGACCGATTGAGCCAGATGCAACAGCATAAAGCCCATCCGCATCAAACGCGCTGCGCGTCACAAGATTGATCTGACCACCAATCGTGTTGCCATCCATCGTGGCATCCCGGGTCTTGCTAACTTGGACGGTTGAAATGACAGTAGCCGGAATGATTTCAACAAAGTTGCGCTGACTGGCTAACAAACCATCCGTTGCTATGGTCGAGTCGTCGAAGGTTACGACCACAAATTCTGGAGAAAGACCGCGAAGGCCGATAGCAATTCCTTCCTCTTCGTCACGATATCCGACCACTCCAGGAATACGCCTTGAGGCATCCACGATGTTAAAATCTGGCTGTCGACCGATTTCATCTTCAGAAACTGAGTCTGCAATCAAAGACTGATCACGTTTTTGATCGATGAAGCGTTGGTTCTGTAGCCTCACTCCAGTAACGGTTATGACATCAAGCGATCTTAGTGGATCATCAAATGGAGGCGCTTGCTCTCCCAACTTCCGAACTGGAGTAGTCCGGATTTTTGGTAAAGCTGGAGTCACTTTTTCTTCGGTTGTCTCAACGACAAAAAGGGACCCAGATCTCTTGGTTATCCTAAACGCTTTGCCTTGAAGCAATCGGGTTAGCGCCTCTTCGACCGTCATTTCTCCCACGAGTTCGATCGGCTTGGATATCCCTTGGAGTTCGCCCTGAACAAGGATGGAAGTTCGGCACTGCCTCCCCATAGAGAGTATGGCTTCGCTCAACGTCTGCTCGGAGATATTGAAGTTGCAGAACTGCGGCCCCGGATTTGCCGGTTCTTCAGCATGACTGCTGCCAAGAGCCTCAATGAGGCACCAAAAAAAGCTCCCAATAACTATTTTGGAAGCGCGCATCGTAAAACCTTCTGACCCGATCATCTATCTACAGATAAACTATAACAGGCTCATCTCATGAGAGGCTATCAGCAGTCACGCCAAACAGCTAAACTCGCCATGCAGCTTAATCGCTACATGACGAGTTGTTCGCTTGGTATCTTAGCCCTGACAGCGTCTGATACCTAATAGTTGTAGGTCAGACCGATGAAGTAGGCGCTTCCGAAGATTGAGTAGTCTTCGAAGAACTGGGCATCGGGGCCGGTGAGTTTCCGGTTGGCTTCGTTTGTCAGGTTACGTCCTTCAACGATGACGGTGAAGTTGTCGGAGAAGCGCCAGCGGGCCTGCGCATCGATCGTATCGAAGTCGGCAACGAAGTCGTCTCCGTTCGGATTACTGGCGTTGATCGCGGTAGCGTGTTCGCCGGTGAGGTTGTACGAGACACGGCCTTCGAACGGTCCGCGCTGATAGAACAGCGCGACGTTCGCCAGGTGCTCAGGCTGCTCGATCAGGAAGCCAACATCCCGCGCGGCACCCGCGCTGGTCAACACGGCCGAGTCCGCGCTGACATAAGTATAGTTTGCCGACACACCGAAGTCGGCAAGCGGCCCGGGCAGGAAGTCGAACCGGTCCTTGACGAGGTTCAGCTCGATGCCGGACAGCTCGGTCTCCTGGGCGTTCACTGGCTGGGTCGTGACAACCGGTGCGCCGGCTACGGTGCTGGTGTCAGACAGACGGAAGATCTCGTCCTGGATGCGCTTGTGGAACACGGCGACCGAGGCAAGGCTGCGTCCGCCATCAAAGTAGTATTCCAGCGACAAGTCGAAGTTATCCGACAGGCGTGGGTCGAGTTTGATGTTACCGCCGGAGATGGTTGTCACACCTGCCGACACACTGACCGTGCGCGCCGGATTGAGATCCGGCAGGTTTGCCCGGCCAAGTGCGCGACTGTAAGCGGCCCGAAGCTTCAGCTGCTCGGTGAGATCGTAGGAGCCCCCCACGGATGGAAGAATGTTGACGTAATCGTTGCTCCCGCTGATCGGTCCAAAAACGCCGTTCACCCGGGCAAAGGCCGATCCGGAGACGTCGGTCGCTTCCACCCGCAGACCTGCATTGGCCTGCAACCGATCGGTCTCGTAACCGAAAGAGACATAGCCTGCGAGGATCTCTTCCTCGATTGCAAAGTCGCTGCTGATCTGGGTGTCCGGATTGAGCTGGTTGGTAAACGAGCCCGGATTTGCAGCCAGGAAGGCCAGAACGGCACCATTGTTGATGATCGGCGAGCGAAGCGGAGCGCCCGGAGCTGTGTAGCTCGAAGAGAACCGGCCGAACTGCGGGAACAGCGCGCGCGTCGCCCCCGTGAAGCGAACGTCGTAAAAGGCTTGCGTGTCGAAACTGCGGTCCATCGTCCGGTAGCGGACCCCCGCGGTTACATCGAACCCGCTGTCGCCGAAGGCTTGATCGATGGAAGCTTCAAGATCGAGCGCTTCGCCGGTGTTGAAGCTGGATGTGTTCCGGATCCGGCTGAGCGCATAGTTGTTCGGCTCCAAGGCCGGCCCCGGATTGAGGAATGTGATGAGCGGCGGATCATCCGTTCCCCGGAACGTGTAGCCGTAATCAATCCCCGCATTCGGCCCGATGTAAGAAAACGCAATGTCGGAACGATCAGCCCCGCCATCCGCAACCTCCGCATCAGAATAAGAACCCCGAAGGGAAA
>JAIXVM010000196.1 GCA_027482995.1 Hyphomonadaceae bacterium
AGTGCCTCGTGGATGAGGCCGAAGCTGACTTCAGAACCCCGAGGTGTGGTGAGCTGCCAGAAATGACCGCTCGCGATCGTGCGTCTGAACAAGGCTTCAAACCCGCGATATCCAGATTCACGAGCAGCGACGGCTATCGGCGAACTCCTGCTTCTTCGACTGCGCTCGGCTTACCCCCTGTGCCCGTCCTCAAATCCCGCGAGCGTCCATTCGGCGAAGGTGGCGAGGTTGCCGCCGGTGAAGAGGAAGCCGGCCACGCCGGCGGCGCGGGCGGCTTCGATGTCGGCGTCCTTGTCGCCGATCAGGAAGCTCTGCTCGCGCTTCACGGGGAAATCGGCCATTGCGCGCAGCAGCATGCCGGGCTTCGGCTTGCGGTCGAAACTGTCGCGCCGGTAGCGGGGGTTCTCGCCCTCTTCGTGGTAGGGGCAATAGTAGATCCGGTCGATCTTCGCGCCGGCCTCGGCGAGGCGGGATTCCATCCAGGCGTGGAGCGCATGCATGGCCTCTTCGGTGTAGTAATCGCGTGCGATACCGGATTGGTTCGTCACCACGAAGACATACCAGCCGCGCGCGTTGAAGGCGGCGATCGTTTCGGCGGCGCCCTCGATGAACTCGAAATCCTCGATGCGGCTGACATAGCCCTTGTCCACATTGATCACGCCGTCGCGGTCAAGGAAGAGGGCGGGGCGGTGAGGCGTCATGGCCTCCTCTTGGCGCAACCCGGCGCAGGCGGCAATCCTCGCCGCAAGGGTGACTGCGCCGCACCCGGAAATGCTGGCTGGACAGGCGCGCTTACTGCGCCGGTGCCGGGACCGCGGCAACGGCGTCCCGGTTGGCGCGGACACCGATCAGGAAGGGGATGATGGACAAGGCCGCGATCCCGGCGGCGAGCGCAAAGGCGGCGCCCGCGAAATGCACCGGCGCGCCGGGCGCGGTGTAGGCCGAGAAGGTTTGCGTCATCAGGACGGGGCTGAAAATCAAAGTGAACGCCATGATCGAGGATTGGGCGCCCTGCAATTCGCCCTGCGCGTTCATCGGCGTGAGGTTGGACGTGATCGTGTTGATGGCCGGCATGACCACGCCGCCAACTGCCGAGACGAGGATGAGCGCGAAGGCCATCCAGGGGTGTACGGCAAAAGCAAAACCGGTCATCGCGATCACATGCACCCCGAGGCCGAACAGGGCCGCCCGCATCGCGCCGAGGCGGCGGATCAGCCAGCCCGCGAGGACGGCCTGGGAGAGGGCGGAGCCGAGGCCAACCGCGCCAAGCGACAGCCCGATTTCCCACTCCGACCAGCCATAGCGCGAGGCGCCGTGATAGTTCCATGTCGTCGGATAAACCGAGTGGGCAATCTGGAAGACGCCGATGGTGATGATGAACCAGGCGACGCGCGGCAGCTGCGCGAAATGCTTCACGGCGCCAAACGGATTGGCGCGCGCCAGGCTGAACGGCCGGCGATTTTCCGGGCTGAGGCTTTCGGGGAGCACGAAGTAGCCGAAGAGGAAATTCAGGGCGGCAAAACCGGCGGCCACGAAGAAGGGCAGGTGGGTATCGATCTCGCCCAGCAGGCCGCCAAAGACAGGACCGAGGATGAAGCCGAAGCCGAAGGACGCGCCGAGCATGCCGAAGGCGCGGCCGCGATCTTCCGGGGCCGTAACGTCCGCCACATAGGCGTTCGCGACGGAGACCGTGGCGGAAAAGAACCCGGCCAGGGCGCGCCCCAGAAACAGGATACCGAGCGTCGGCGCGAGGCCCATGATCAGGAGATCGACAGCGAGCATGGCCATGGAAATGAGCAGGACCGGGCGGCGGCCATACTGGTCAGACAGGCCGCCGAGCAGCGGCATGGCCAAGAAATTTGCGACGGCATAAACGACGGCCAGCCAGCCATTCGACTTGATGGCGATCTCGATGGGTTGGTCCGTCAACTCGGCGAGCAGGGCGGGCATGATCGGCATGACGATGCCGAAACAAAGCATGTTGAGCGCAACCGCGACCACCACGAACATGAAGGCGTTCTTGCCGGGTTTGCGGGTCTTGGCAGTGTCCGTCATCTTTTGACCTTGAGTTGTATTTGGGGCTTGCGTCAATCGCGGCGTGCAATCAGTGGTGAGAAAGGCCGGCGAGCGGATGATGAAAGGTCATGGGCAGGGCCGCATACGGACATCGTTTATAATTCTCATTACACGAAATATTTCTACAAAAGTAAAAATATAAATTCAAGAGCGGCGCCGTCAAGGCAGGTGGCAAACCACGAACTTACAACAAGCGAAGCGATGTGGCTTGTGTGACTTTGCGAAAAGGGTGCGAGCGTAAGTCGTATGGCTGATGAACTCCCTTTCACGCGCAACCCCGCCAGCCCCGAAACCGCGGCGGCAATCCGTGCGGCCGTGCGGGGCGCGGTGCAAATGGGCGAGTCGCGGCTGGCGCAGCCCGGGGATGCAGGCGGGCTGCTTGCGCTCTTGTCCGATCCGCTGGTGCATGCGCCGATCTATTCGCTGCCCCGGCCGCTGACTGAGGCGAGCGTGGCGGCGTTCATCGAGACGCATCTCGCCGAGCGGGACGCCGGAACGGGATTGCTGTTCGTGCGTGAAGGCGAGGGCGGGCAGGTGATGGGCTATTCGGATGTGCAGGTCTGGCCACACTGGGCCGCCGGCGAACTGGGCGGGGCGCTGCATCCCTCGCTGCACGGCCAGGGCGCGGGAGGACGCGGGGCGGCGGCGAGCTTTGCCTGGATGTTCGAAGTGCTGGGGCTGGGCCTTCTCTGCGAGACGGCGGCGCTGACGAATGTGGCGACGCAGCGCCTGCTGGACGGGCTGGGTTTCCGGCGAATGGGCGAGACGATCAGTACGCGGCCGGACGGGACGACGCGGGCGAGCCTTGTCTGGGAAATGACGCGGGCCGAGTGGGCCGCCCGGCATGGCTTTGGCTGATTGCCCCGGCGCGCGCTCCGGGTTAGGGCGCGGGGATGACACTTACAGAACTCCTGATTGAAGCCGCCGGGTGGATCGGCGCCCTGCTGATCCTCGGCGCCTATATCCTGCTTTCGGCGGGCAAGATGCAGGGCAATTCGCCCGCCTATCAGTGGATGAACGTGATCGGCGCGGCGGGGTTCATCCTGAACAGCGGCTATAATGGCGCGATCCCGTCGATGGTGCTGAACATCATCTGGGTCGGGATCGGGCTGTTCGCTTTGTGGCGGATTTATAAAGGCGCCAAGGCGGTATAAGGTTTCGCCGCAGGCCGCGGCCTGCCTATGGAGCGCCCGGATGACCCCGCGATTCGATACGTTTGAGCCATTCGTGAAAGAACTCGAGCGCCGCGCGCATGGGCTGGACCGGCCGTACTTCGTTGCGCTGGATGGACGAAGCGCCGCGGGCAAGACGATGCTGGCGGGGGCGCTGGCCGAGGTGCTGGACGCTTCGGTGATCGAAGGCGATGATTTCTATGCGGGCGGCGTCGGGCTGCGCACGGAGCCCCCGGCGGCGCTGGTCGCGGCGTGCATCGACTGGCGCCACCAACGCATCGTGCTGGACGCCTTGCGGGCGGGGCGGCAGGCGTCCTGGCATGCCTTCGATTGGGAGACCTTCGATGGCGGGCTGTGCGCCGAGCTGACGGTGCGGACGCCGAGGCCGATCGTGATCCTCGAGGGCATCTACTCGGCGCGTCCGGAGCTGGCAGACCTGATCGATCTGTCGGTGCTGGTGCGGGCGGACGAGGGCGTGCGCGAGTCGCGGCTGCTGGCACGCGACGGCGTGATCGGACCCTGGGAGCGGCAGTGGCATTTCGCCGAAGAATACTATTTCGAATTCATCCGGCCACCGACGAGTTTCGACATGGCCGCGAGCGAAATGCCGCTTTAGACTTTGCCGTGACGGGGCGGCACAGGAAATGCCTTAACAGACAGGGACTTGCCGGGTTAGACTGCGCTGTATGTGCGAAGGAGCGCGGCGATGCTGACCTATCTTTTCTTCGGCGGACTTGTGCTGGTCGTGATCGGGGTGATCCTGACCTACAACACGCTCGTGCAGAAATCGCAGATGGTGAACAATGGCTGGTCGGATATCGACGTCCAGCTGAAGCGCCGCACCACGCTCATTCCGCAGCTGGTCTCGGTGGTTCAAGGCTATGCCGCGCATGAGCGTGAGCTGTTCGCCGACGTGACCGAAAAGCGCGCGAAAGCGATGGCGGCGGGGGACGATCCGGCCGGCCGGGCCGATGCGGAGAGCGCGCTGTCGCGGCCCGTCGCGCAGCTGATGGCGGTGGCGGAAGCCTATCCTGACATGAAGGCGAGCGGAAACTTTTCAGACCTCCAGAAGGAATTGTCCGACACCGAGACCAAGATCGAGATGGCGCGGCGCTTCTACAACGGTGCGGTGCGCGAACTGAACACGGCGGTGCAGACCTTCCCGGCGAACCTGTTTGCCGGCGCCTTCGGTTTCCGGGAGCGGCAGTATTTCGAGATCGAGATCGCGGACCGGGCCGTGCCGCAGATCGACATGGGCAAGAAAAGCTGATGCTGCGCGCGCTCCTCGCGGCCGTCGCCGCCTGTTTCCTGGTGTTGTCGGCGGCGGCGGAGGAGAAGGTCAACGCCTTCGATGTGGCGATCGCAGTCCAAGCGGACGGTGACATCACGGTTTCCGAGACCATCACCGTGACGGCCGAGGGCAATACCATCCAGCGCGGCATTTTTCGCGACCTGCCGCGCTACTATGCGGACGACCAGGTCGAAGGCGACAAGCTGCCTTACCAGTATGATGTGCGGCGTGTGAGGCGCGACGGGCGCGGCGAGCCTTATGGTACTGCGTCCGACGGCAATTCCTTCCGTATACAGATTGGTGATGAGGACGTGTTGCTCGACTATGGTGTTCACACCTACGAGATCGAATACGAGGTGAAGAACCAGATCCGCTATTTCGAGGATCATGACGAACTCTACTGGAACGTCACAGGCATTTACTGGCTGCTGCCGATCGAGGCGGCCTCTGCCCGGATCACCTTGCCAGACGGGGCGCGCTGGACGGCGCAGTCCGGATACACCGGCGCGTTTGGCGCGGCAGGCAGCGACTATGCATTCCGCGAGATCGGCGACGAGATCGTGTTCGAGACAACGCGCCCACTCAGCCTGCAGGAGGGCTTCACGGTATCGCTGAGCCTCGAGAAGGGCGCGATCGCGCCGCCGTCGATGGCCGACAAGGGCATGCTCTGGTGGTTCCGGCACGGGGCGCTCGCGGTGCTGCTCGCAAGTTTCCTTGGTGTGCTGGGCTTTTTGCTGACCAGTTTCCAGAAGCGGGGGCAGGACCCGCCGATGCCGCCGGTCTTTGCCCGCTATGAGCCGCCGGCCGGATATTCCCCAGCCGCAGCGCACCACATCTTCTATCGCGGGTTCAGGGGCCATACGGCGCTCCTGTCCACCCTGATGTACATGGGC
>JAIXVM010000226.1 GCA_027482995.1 Hyphomonadaceae bacterium
GCCGGCGAGACCGATGTCGCCGCGCTCACGAAAGAGCTGGCCACGGCGCTTGGCGCCGTCGGCCTTGCCGAAGGCAGCGTGAGCGAACGGCTCGGCGTGATCGCGTTGCAGCCCGGCCAGATCTATGAGGATTCCGATCTTGGCCGCGCCGCGCTGATCGAACGCCTGACCCAGTTGAATGGCCGGGCTCGCTTTGTCGTCAACAAGCAGATCGGCGGCATCCCGTCCGGGCCCGTCAATATCAGCATGGTTCCGGCAGCCTTTGCGCAAGCCGCGCCGCCTTCGACATACACCGCCCGGCCCGCAGATGGCCGCACACCGGCCCGTTTCGAAATCAACCTGACCCGCATGTCGGACTGGCCGGACTACCGCCTGCCCACACTGGTCTTTCACGAGACCATTCCAGGCCATCATCTCAGAAGCCTGATTGCCGCGAGCAAGGCGAAGCTACCGCTCGCCCGCCAGCTGATCTCGAACCCCGGTTATAGTGACGGCTGGGCCGCTTATGCGGAAACCCTCGCCTTTGAAGGTGGTCTTTACACGGATGATCCGCTCGGCCGGATCGGCTATCTGCAGTCCATGCTGCTGCGCGCGGCGCGTCTCGTGGTCGATACCGGCATCCACGAACGCAAATGGACGCGTGACCGCGCGATCGCCTACATTGTGTCCGTAACGGGCCTCAGCCCGGAAGCCGCACGGGACGAGGTTGACCGCCTGAGCGTGTGGCCCGGAGACGGGGCCGCCGCCTGGATCGGCCGGCAACGTATCCTCGACCTGCGCGAAAGGGCCCAGCGCGTGCTCGGCCCCCGCTTTGACCCGAAGGTCTTCCACGCCGTGATCCTGAATGGCGGGCCCCGCCCGCTCGACATGGTCGAGGCCGACGTGACCCGCTGGTACACCGACCTGGCGCGCTGACTTCCGCGTCAGGCCGCGAGGCGCAAAACGCCGCCGGACGGGATCCCTGACCGCACGACCGGCTGGAAACCGGCTTCAAGGTCGGACACCATCTGCTTGCGCACCGGCGCGTCGAATTCGAGGGAAACGAACACCGCCGTCGCCCCGTACCGCTCGGCCTCGGACTGCGCCCAGATCGGCTGGATGTCATGCGGCTTGCCGGTCAGCTCCAGCACCCGGAAGATGCGCCAGCCACACGCCTCGGGCACCGCGAAAATCGCCACGCCCGGCGCCCGTGCCCAGGGCGCATCACTGGCTGCGCGCTGAAAAGACCAGGCCTTGCCCGATTGACCACGAAAACTGACTGCGTTACCCATGTTCTTGCTCCGTTCCTTGTAGAATGTTGCTACTATGTTCCAGTTTGGTTCGCAAGAAGTTTTTGGTAAACAAGGGGTTAACGGCCGCGGTTCGGCGTTAACGAACGACGGTGAATTTCCGGCTGTCGAACACGCGCAGGACCTGTTTCAGCTCCCGTCCGCGCCGCAGGACCTGCCCGCCGAGGCCGTACACCGCATACTGGCCCTGCCGGTTGGCCAGCGCCGGTTCTTTCTCGATGCGCCAGGTGGGGCTGTCGGCATGCCGCCGGAAGATGGCGAAGGTCGCAACATCCGAGCCGACGCCGATGGCATAGTCCCGCGCCTCGCCCGCAATCACGAGGCGGCCATAGACATCAAGGATGGGCTGCAGTTCGCTCTTCTGGAAGGCGACCACCGGATCGGGCGGAGATTTTCGCGAAAGATGTTCCGTCATTGATGACAGTTCCGCATAGCTTTACGCGCGCGTCCAGTGACTCTTGGAGCTAACTGCGAATTAATCCGCCGATCCTGAAATCTCCGCATTTCGGACTTGCCGCCGCCTCATGGGGCAGCCATCTTGAATGCGTCGGGCGGAGGTCATTAGCAGGTGCCCTGGACCCATCAGCCCCCCCAGCCCCCTGGGGCGCTTGATCAGCTTCCGTCCGACACTTCCCCAAATTTTGAGAACTGATCTTCAGCGTTTTCCAAAACGCTCAAGCACCGGTTTCACGATGCGCCCCGCGCGCTGCCCAAGCCCGGAAGCGTTGGCAAGCCGCCGCGCGATAAAGCCGTCGAGGTCTTCCGGCGCCGGATTGTCGGCCCAGTAGAGAACGATCGCCGGAAGCACGCCCGCCAGCAGCGCGCGTTTGGAATACCGGTTGTAGTCGTCCGATTGGTCACCCGCCGCGGTCCAGATCATGTCCGCCACTTTCCAGGTCCGCTGCAGCGCCGGCCCCGCGCCCCAGGGCAGGAACCCGCGGCTTGCCGCACGCCGCGCCGCTTCACGGTTCGGGGCGAGTGCGTCCAGCCAGGCCAGCAAGCCGCGTTTCACCTTGTCCGGCACCCGCAGGCCCGAAAGGTCAGCGCCAGCCAGCTCGGCCCGGGCCGAGGCTTCCGCCGCATCAAAGAACGCATCAATCAGGTTGAGCACGCCTTGCGGCGCCGCCAGGGCCTGTTCACCTTGTGTCAGCCCCGCGCGCACGGCTGCCGCGCGCGCCGCTTCCTCCGTCCAGCCTTCGAAGGCGACTTCCGGCAGCAGTTCGGCCAGCCAGCGGCGGCGCAGGATGTCGGATGGAGGCTCGGTCATCGTAAATTCCCCGCAGGCCAGGGCTTGGCGGAACTGCTTGCCCCGTGATATAGGCCGCGCTTTCCGGGCTGTCAGGCCCACCCTGCCTCAATTTCCGGCCGCTGCGCCAGACCCGAACCCGATGGAGAAGTCCTATAGTACAGATCGTCGTCCGCGATAACAACGTCGAGCAAGCCCTGCGCGCGCTGAAGAAGAAGATGCAGCGCGAAGGCCTGTTCCGGGAAATGAAAGCGCGTCAGGCGTTTGAAAAGCCCTCCGAGAAGAAAGCCCGCCAGCGCGCCGAAGCTGTGCGCCGGGCCCGTAAGCTCGCTCGCAAACGCGCCCAGCGCGAAGGCATCGTCTAGTAAAATTACGCTTGTAGTCACTCCCGCACTGCGCCAGAATTTGCGCAGCAAAAGGAGCGGATTATGGCCCCGAAACACTTTCTGATTTTCGCCGCGATCGCACTCCTCTTCGGAGCTGCGCCTCGCGGCGAAACTGTTTTGTGGCGCGTCACACCCGTGGTCACGAATGACGCGGTCAGCCGCCTCGACCTGACGCTGCAGTTTCCCGGCGACGCAGACGGAGAGACAACGCTTCAGCTCCCCAATGACTGGGGCGGCGAGCGCGAACTCTACCACGCCCTCTGGGACATCCGCACTGACGGCGCCGAAATTGCGCCAGGCGAAACACCGGACAAACTGATCCTGCGCCATGCGCCGGGGGCGTCGATCACCCTCACCTGGAAAGTCGGCGGCGGCCCGGACACGCCGCCCGGCAAAGTCCGCGGCAATGACTATCGCCCCCGGTTCACGCCGGACCACTTCTTCGTCATCGGCTCCGCGGCCCTCCCTTGGCCGGAGCATCTCGAGAACGAAACGCCGGCCCGCGTTCAGCTGGACCGGCCGCCCGGGCTGACCCTTGTTTCTGATCTCGAGCACGCGGCGCCCGGCGGTGTCACCCAGTTCGGCAAGCTTGCCGAAAGCGTCATCATGGGCGGCGACCTGCGTGTCATCGAAACAAGCGGCGCGCGTCTCGCGCTCACCGGCAAGTTCGACACGCTGGACGACGCCTACTGGCGCGCCACGTTCACGAAGATTGCCGAAGGCCAGCGCAAGTTCTGGAAAGCGAAGAGCGAATCCTTCCTCGTCCCGA
>JAIXVM010000248.1 GCA_027482995.1 Hyphomonadaceae bacterium
AGGTTGACGAAGAAGTCGTTCGTCAGCGTTCCAGGACGCGTGGTGAACACGCCATGCTTGGCCGATGCGGTATTTGCGTCGAGCGCACGCATGCCGCCGACCAGGACCGTCATTTCCGGCGCGGTAAGCGTCAGGAGTTGTGCACGGTCCACGAGCAGTTCCTCGGCCGGACGCTGGATGGCTTTCCGGATGTAGTTGCGGAAACCATCAGCGGTCGGCTCCAGCACGGCGAACGAGTCCACGTCGGTCTGCTCGAGCGAAGCGTCCATACGGCCCGGTGCGAAAGGCACCTTCACGTTGTGGCCGGCTTGCTTCGCCGCTGCTTCGATCGCCGCGGAACCGCCGAGCACGATCAGGTCAGCGAGCGAGACTTTCTTGCTTCCACCGCTTGCATTGAAGGCGCTCTGGATGCCTTCCAGAACCGAGAGAACTTTCGCAAGCTCTGCCGGCTGGTTGACTTCCCAGTCTTTTTGCGGGGCGAGGCGAATGCGTGCGCCGTTGGCGCCGCCGCGCTTGTCGCTGCCGCGGAACGTCGCCGCCGAAGCCCATGCGGTGTTCACCAGCTGCGGAATCGACAGACCCGAGGCGAGGATCTTCGCCTTGAGGTCTGTGATCTCTGCCTCACCCACCAGCTCATGGTTCACGGCCGGGATCGGGTCCTGCCAGATCAGATCTTCGGCCGGGACTTCCGGGCCGAGATAGAGCGTCTTTGGTCCCGAATCGCGGTGCGTGAGCTTGAACCAGGCGCGGGCAAACGCGTCGGCAAACTCCTGCGGGTTCTGATGGAAGCGGCGCGAGATCTTCTCGTAGATCGGATCGAAGCGCAGCGACATGTCGGCCGTGGTCATCATTGGCGCATGTTTTTTCGATGGATCGTGCGCGTCGGGGATCATGTCCTCTTCGCGGACGTTCTTCGCACGCCACTGATGCGCACCGGCGGGGCTCTTCACGAGCTCCCACTCATAGCGGAACAGGACGTCGAAATAGCCGTTGTCCCATTTCGTGGGGTTCGGCTTCCAGGCGCCTTCGATACCGCTGGTGATCGTATCGCCGCCCTTGCCCGAGCCGAAGGTGCTCAGCCAGCCGAAACCTTGTGCTTCGATAGCGCCACGTTCCGGCTCAGGGCCGACATGGGATTCCGGACCAGCGCCATGTGCCTTGCCGAACGTGTGGCCGCCTGCGACGAGCGCGACGGTTTCTTCGTCATTCATCGCCATGCGGGCGAACGTATCGCGGACATCGCGGCCCGATGCGACGGGATCGGGATTGCCATCCGGGCCCTGCGGGTTGACGTAGATGAGACCCATCTGCACAGCGCCGAGCGGATTCTCGAGCTCGCGGTCACCGGCATAGCGGCTGTTCGGCTTATCGCTTGTGGCCAGCCATTCGGTCTCCGGACCCCAGTAGACGTCCTCTTCAGGCTCCCAGACGTCTGCGCGTCCGCCGCCGAAGCCAAAGGTTTTGAAGCCCATCGACTCAAGCGCGACATTGCCGGTGAGAACGAACAGGTCAGCCCAGGAAATCTGGTTGCCGTACTTCTGCTTGATGGGCCAGAGCAGGCGGCGAGCCTTGTCGAGGTTTCCGTTATCCGGCCAGCTGTTCAGAGGTGCGAAACGCTGTTGACCCGTGCCTGCACCGCCTCGGCCGTCGCCGACGCGGTAGGTGCCGGCAGCGTGCCAAGCCATACGAATGAAGAAGCCGCCGTAGTGACCCCAGTCCGCCGGCCACCAGTCCTGCGAGTCGGTCATCAGGGCGTGGAGATCTTTCTTGAGCGCCTGATAGTCGAGTTTCTTGAAGGCTTCGGCGTAGTTGAACACTGGCCCCATCGGGTTCGACAGTGCGGAGTTCTGGTGCAGAATCCGGAGATTCAGCTGATTGGGCCACCACTGCGCGTTGGCCGGGCCTTTTGCGGCCGCGAGGCTGCCAGCAGCGCCATGCGCAACCGGGCATTTGGTTTCTGTCGTCATGATGTCTCCATTGGGTATGGGGGGAATCTGTTCGATCAGAGTCGCGCTTTGACACCCATAGATCAAATAGATTCTGAAGCGGCGAGCCATAGGAACTCCCACTATCGCCCAAAGCGCTCCGATGTTTCGCTCGGTTTCATTGATCTTGAGCGTGCGCGGCAATCGCCAAATGCAAAAAGGCCCACTTGTAAAAGTGGGCCTTCCGCATTTTTGTTTTGGCTAACGGGATCGGATCAGCGCGACGAGACGACCGACCAGGTTTTCGCCAGGGCCGCTGCACCGTCGGTTCCCGTGATGGCACCCCACGTCTTGCGAGCCGCAGCGCCTTGGCCGTCGCGATACTGGGCGATGCCGAGACGAAGCTTTGCGGCGTTCGATTGAATTCCGTCGAGTCCGCCCTTCGCGATGCCCGCGTTGTAGAGCTCGATGGCTTTCTTGTTATCGCCCGTGGTCAGGTAGAGTTCCGCCGTATTCACCAACGCGATGCCGTTTGGCTTGGTCGCCGCAGCTTTGGCGAGCGCCGGGAGGTCTGCGGCATCTTTCGCCGCTTCAGTCTTGGCGTTGTCGAGCAGGCGCTGGTTACGTGCCTTTTTCGCAGGATCTGAGTCCAGTTCGCCCTTGTCCTTCATAGGCTGAAGAATGGCCAGCGCCTCGGCGTGAAGCTTCTTCGAAAATGCAGCTTCTGCCATTGCGAGTTTTTCGTTCGGCTTCAGAGCCACTCCTGCCGCCTGAAGCAGGCGGAACTGGTCGAGTTCGAAGGTTGCGCGGCTGAACTTCGCTTCCTGATCAGCGCGTGCGACGAGGAGACGCCAGTAGTCATCCTTCGGATAGATGGACACGACCCGCTCGATTCCCGAGTAGTAGCCCGCCATGTCCTTGGACTCGTAGCTCGCCTTGATGGCGACCTGATACCATTTTTCCGGAGCCTTGCGACCGGCCTTGCGCTCGCCTTCGATGGCGCGGTTGGCCCAATCGATCGCAGTCTTGTAGTCCTTCGCACCGAGCGCCTGCGACGCCACGAAGATCGTGAAGTCCTTGTCATGGCCGTACTTGGCGACGTAATCCTTCGCGGCCTCAACCGCCTTGGCCTTCTGCCCCGACTGGTCCAGGCACTGGATAACCAGTTTCGAAGACGACTGGACCTCACCGGCCGGCATCTGGCCCGAGGCAATCATGCGGGGAATAACCACGGCAAGTTGCGCGTAGTTTTTCGTCTGCGCGTAGACATACCGGCGCATCAAGTCGACTTGATACTTGTCGTTCGCAGTCTTTGCGGCTGCGCCAGCAACGTCCGCCTTCGCAAGAGCGCCTTTGTAGTCTCCCGCCGCAGCAAGCTTTTGTGCCTCAGACAAAGGCAAGCCGACTGCCTTGTCCAGCTTAACAGCCTTGGTGTCGGCATAGGCGGCAGGCGCCAAAAGCGCGCTGCCTGCGACTGTTCCGAAAAGTACTGTTGCGCCGAGCACAACTGTCGCGAGAGTGCTGCGACGCCGAGAGAAGTTGTTTGCCATGTGCTTACTCACCTTTCAAAAACGTACTGCCCCCGGCCGAGAACACAGCCGGTTCGTATTATCTAGTACCGCCAATTACGCCCATTTTTTGGAGACCGTTGCGTTGTGCGGACGCCATGACGTGCGCGACGTCTCCGTATTTGGAGCGCTTGTGCGGGCGAATGTGAATCTCGGATTGCTGATCGAACGGCAAAGCAGCCAGTCCAACCATATACTCTTCGAGTTTATTGCGATCGACAACCTCGCCAGCCCAATAAACGGTGCCGTCAAAGTCGACATCGATCGTGATCGGCGGCGGAGGCGGCACGGTTGGCGGCGGAGATTCGCTCACCGGCATGTCGAGTTTCACCGCGTGTGTTTGCGGCGGGATCGTAATGATAAGCATGATCAGAAGCACCAGCATCACGTCGATCAGCGGCGTGGTGTTGATCTCCGACATCGGCTCGCCATCGGCCGGTGTTCCAGCTGCCATTGCCATTTTATGTTCTCCATCGCGCTCAGCGCGTGATTTCAGTTAC